>NZ_JAXQGA010000028.1:0-22896 GCF_034438075.1 Acetobacterium sp. K1/6
TTTTACCATGATCGACGTGACCAATTGTTCCAACATTTACATGGGGCTTATTTCTTTCAAATTTTGACTTTGCCATTTGTTCTTCTCCTTAAAATTTATTTTATAGCTTTGCTATTATTTACGTCCTTCAATTATTTCTTCTGAAATAAATTTAGGAACTGCTTCATAGTGTGAGAACTGCATGGTGTAAACACCACGGCCCTGAGTTTTACTTCTTAGTGTTGTTGCATATCCAAACATTTCTGACAGTGGCACCATCCCTTTAATGATCTGTGCACCACCACGCATTTCCATACCCTCAACACGACCACGTCGCGAGCTGATATCGCCCATGACATCGCCCATGTATTCTTCTGGAATGACGACTTCAAGTTTAAATACTGGTTCTAAGATAACCGGATCGGCTTTTCTCATACCGTTTTTAAACGCCATCGACCCGGCAACCTTAAAGGCCATTTCTGATGAATCCACATCATGGTAAGAACCATCATATACGATAACCTTAAGATCGAGTACAGGATATCCAGCTAAAACACCATTACGCATGGCTTCTTCAATCCCCTGATTAATTGGGTTGATGAATTCTTTTGGAATCGATCCTCCAACGGTCTTGTTTTCGAAGATATATCCGGTTCCCGGTTCAACTGGTTCCATCCGGATAAGACAGTGACCATATTGACCACGACCACCCGATTGACGGGCAAATTTACCCTCAGCATCAACTGCTTTGGTAATGGATTCTTTGTAGGCCACCTGAGGTGCCCCAACATTGGCTTCCACTTTAAATTCACGAAGCATTCGGTCAACGATAATGTCAAGGTGAAGCTCACCCATTCCTGAGATAATGGTTTGACCCGTTTCTTCATCGGTACGCGTTCTGAACGTAGGATCTTCTTCAGCCAGTTTTGCTAAAGCGGTACTCATTTTTTCCTGGCCGGCCTTTGTTTTTGGTTCTATGGCGACATGGATTACCGGTTCCGGGAATTCCATCGACTCAAGAATAATGGGCGCCTTGTCTGAACACAAGGTATCCCCTGTTGAAGTATCTTTTAAACCAACCGCGGCAGCGATATCACCGGTATAAACAGTGGTAATCTCTTCACGGTGGTTAGCATGCATTTGCAGAATTCGGCCAAGACGTTCTCTTTTTCCCTTAGAGGAGTTGAAAACATAAGAACCAGATTCGATACTTCCGGAATATACACGGAAGAATGCCAGCTTTCCAACAAATGGATCGGTCATGATTTTAAAAGCGAGTGCTGAAAATGGTTCATCATCGCTTGCTTTTCGGCTGTCTTCTTCTTCGGTATCTGGATTGATCCCAGTGATCGCCGGAACATCCAATGGGCAAGGCATGTAGTCAACAATTGCATCCAACACTAATTGAACACCTTTGTTTTTATAAGATGAACCACAAACAACGGGAATAATATCAACATTCAAAGTCGCCAGTCGAATCGCTGCTTTTAATTCATCAAGACCAACTTCTTCGCCTTCAAGGAATTTTTCCATGATGCTTTCGTCATAATCAGAGATCGACTCAATTATTTTTTCACGATACTCGTCAGCCAGCTCACGCATGTCTTCAGGAATATCGATGATTTCAATTTCTTCGCCCAAATCATCTTTATAAATTATGGCTTTCATAATCAGGAGATCGATGATCCCCACAAAGTCACTTTCTTTGCCAATAGGTAATTGAATTGGAACAGGATTCGTGCTTAAACGATCCTCCATCATCTTCAGTACATTATAAAAGTCCGCTCCGGTAATGTCCATTTTATTGATATAAGCCATTCTGGGAACATGATATTTATCGGCTTGTCGCCAAACTGTTTCTGATTGAGGCTCAACGCCACCTTTTGCACAAAATACAGCAACCGCTCCATCAAGAACTCTCAAAGATCGCTCAACTTCTACGGTAAAATCAACGTGGCCTGGTGTATCAATGATATTGATACGGTTGTTATTCCAAAAACACGTGGTTGCTGCCGAGGTAATGGTAATACCTCTTTCTTGTTCTTGTTCCATCCAGTCCATTTGGGAAACCCCATCATGGGTTTCTCCAATTTTATGGATTTTCCCGGAATAGAACAGAATTCTTTCGGTGGTAGTCGTTTTTCCTGCATCAATATGTGCCATAATACCTATATTTCTTGTTTTATCTAAACTATATTCTCTTGACACAGATGCTTTCCTCTCTTATTTCTATACATGGATTACCAACGATAATGTGCAAAAGCTTTATTGGCTTCAGCCATAGCGTGGGTATCATCTTTTTTCTTAACGGCGGCACCACTGTTATTGAGTGCATCCATAATTTCTCCAGCTAAACGATCTTTCATGGTTTTTTCAGATCTTTTTCTGGAATAAGTAACTAACCAACGAAGCCCTAAAGCTTGTTTACGTTCAGTTCTGATTTCCATTGGTACCTGGTAGGTTGCACCACCAACTCGGCGTGCTTTAACTTCCAGTACAGGTGTGATATTAGCTAAAGCTTCCTGGAATGCTTCCAGGGCATCTTTGCCAGTTTTTTCATTAACTTTTTCAAATGCATCGTAAACGATTTTTTGGGCAACACCTTTTTTCCCATCTAACATGATATTGTTGACTAACTTCGTTACAACAATATCTCCGTAAATAGGATCAGGTAAAACTTCTCTTTTTGGAACAGGTCCTTTTCTAGGCACTTTACTTCCCTCCTTAACATTTTTTTATGTTCATCGGTACTCGACATCCAACATTTCGTTGTTGTGCGTATAGCGTCTCTAACATATATTTGGTCTCGATCGATTTATACGAGCGCTTGAATATGCAGCACTATGCACTACTACTTTTTAGGCTTTTTGGCCCCATATTTGGATCGAGCTTGTCTACGAGCATCAACACCAGCGGTATCAAGCGCACCACGGATAATTTTATAACGTACCCCTGGTAAATCCTTGACACGTCCACCCTTAATAAGAACAATACTATGTTCTTGTAAGTTGTGGCCAACACCGGGAATATAGGCTGTTACTTCCATTCCGTTAACGAGACGAACTCTGGCGATTTTTCTAAGCGCTGAGTTTGGTTTCTTTGGTGTGGATGTTCTAACTGCTGTACATACGCCTCTTTTTTGAGGGTTTGCTTTCAACGCTGGGGTTTTTGTTTTTTCTTCCATGCGTTTTCTTCCATTTTTTACAAGCTGATTAATTGTAGGCATTTAGTCCTGCACCTCCTTTTAATAAAAATATATCAATAATCGAAACGACTATTAATGACTTTTGATGGAACCAGGGCTGCGTTAAAGGCAACCCCGATTCGTTTTATTTGATAATGGCAATCACGGCTGCTGCCCGATCAATCCCACCGGCTTTTCCGAGTCCAACCTTGGTTTCAACCCGTTCGAGTGCGATCTGATACTGATCACAGCATTCTACAATGCTTTTTTTGATCTTTTCATCGGTATCTTCTGCCAAAATAACTTTGATTGCGTTGCCTTCTTTCACAGCCTTAAGAGTTTGCTTCATTCCAATCACTTTTGAAACATCAACAAATTGATTCATCGGATCCTCCTTCTTGCTGTTTGTGGTTTTTCTCTAAACACACCTAATAACTATACATGTTTGTGTCTTAAATGTCAAGAATTATTCTTTCGTTAAGAAATCCAGGTCAAAGATGTCCAAATCAGTAATGATCGCATCTTCTGTTTCTTCCTGTTCTTCTTCAACATAGGCGTTTAAAATATCATCATCAAAGACAATATCCAGTGATTCAGTGACGGTCTCTTCTTCGATCATATCTTCATATACATCTTCTTCTTCCCGTTCATAGACCAAATCAATGTCACCATACATCTTCACGCCGGTACCAGCAGGCACCAATTGTCCGATAATAACATTTTCTTTGAGTCCAATCAGTGGATCAACCTTGCCTTTAATGGCGGCGTCGGTAAGAACGCGGGTGGTTTCCTGGAAGGATGCTGCGGATAAGAACGAGTCAGTCGCCAAAGAAGCTTTGGTGATTCCCAGCAGTTCCCGACTGGCGGTAGCTTCTTCTGCTCCAGCTTCCCGGGCAGCCGTGTTTTCATCTTCAAAATTAAAAATATCAACCAGGCTGCCGGCCAATAATGCCGTATCACCAGGGTTTTCGATTTTAACTTTTCTAAGCATTTGACGGATAATGACCTCCAAATGCTTATCGCCAATGTGCACCCCTTGCATTCGGTAAACTTTCTGTACTTCCTGAAGCAAGTATTGTTGAACATGGTCAATGCCCTGAATCCTTAAAATATCACTGGGGTTAATGGAACCTTCGGTTATTTCATCCCCGGCAATAACCTGATCGCCGGTATGAACCCGAAGTCGTGAGCCATAAGGAATGAGATAGACCTTCATATCACCATCAGCGCCGGTAACTACTGCTTCAGTTTTTTTCTGGGTATCCTGTATTTCCACACGACCGTCGATTTCTGAAATAATCGCCTGGCCTTTTGGTTTTCGGGCTTCAAAAAGCTCTTCAATACGGGGAAGACCCTGAGTGATATCGTCAGCCGAGGCCACCCCACCAGTATGGAAGGTACGCATGGTCAGCTGGGTACCCGGTTCACCGATGGACTGGGCCGCAATAATACCAACCGCTTCACCGATTTCAACCGGTCGCCAGGTGGTTAAATCCACTCCATAACAGGTCTTACAGACACCATATTTTGATTGACAATTAAAGGCCGCCCGAATGAGTACTTTTTCAATTCCGGCTTTATCAATCGCCTGAGCCATTTCCGTTGAAATGATCTCACCACCGGGAGCTAATACTTCACCAGTCTTCGGATCGATCACATCTTCAAAGGCATAGCGACCAACCAGTCGTTCCTGCAGGGTCTCAATAATTTCGCCGTGATCATTTATGGTAGATACTTCATAACCCCGCGTGGTGCCGCAATCATCTTCTCGGACAATCACATCCTGGCTGACATCAACCAGACGCCGTGTCAAGTAACCCGAGTCGGCGGTACGCAGAGCGGTATCCGCCAACCCTTTTCGGGCCCCATGAGTGGAGGAGAAGAACTCCAGTACATTTAGTCCTTCACGGAAGTTTGATCGGATCGGCAATTCGATGATGCGACCACTTGGGTTGGCCATCAGACCACGCATCCCAGCTAACTGCCGAATCTGGTTCTTACTACCTCGGGCCCCGGAATCCGCCATCATGTTAATCGGATTGAGCGCTTCAAGGTGATTAAGCAGAGCATCGGTAACCTCGTCAGTCGCTTTGTTCCAGATCTCAACAACGTTATTGTAACGTTCTTCATCACTGATAAAACCTTGCCGATAAAGCGTCATGTTTTCGGTAATCTTGTCGTCGGCCCGGGATAGGATTTCCTCTTTGTTCTTTGGAACTTCCATATCGCTGACTCCAACGGTAATGGCGCCTCTGGTCGAAAATTTAAAACCTAAGCGCTTGATTTCGTCGAGTACTTCAGATGTTTTAGTGGGCCCATAGGTTTTATAGCAGCGTTCAACAATTTCCGATAACACTTTCTTATTAACCTGCCGGTCAACTTCTAAGGCAAATTTTTCTTCAATGGTTTCCCGTTTAACAAAACCTAAATTTTGGGGAATAATGGTATTGAAAATAAATCGTCCAACGGTGCCATCAACCAGACGGGTCATCATTTCACCGTCAATTTCTTTAACTATCCGAACCTTAACCAGGGAATGAAGATCAACATCCTTGTTAAAGTAAGCCATTTCCATTTCATCCAGATCTCTAAAGACACTACCCGTTCCTTTACCATCTGTTTTATAAATGGTCATATAGTAGGTCCCTAAAATCATATCCTGGGTGGGCGCAACAACCGCTGTACCATCCTGTGGTTTAAGGATATTATTGGAAGCCAGCATCAGGAAACGCGCTTCCGCCTGAGCTTCAACCGACAAAGGCACATGGACAGCCATCTGATCGCCATCAAAGTCGGCATTGTAAGCCGTACAAACCAGAGGATGGAGCTTAATCGCCTTACCTTCAACCAGAATCGGCTCAAAAGCCTGAATACCCAGTCGATGAAGGGTCGGAGCACGGTTTAACAGCACCGGATGTTCCTGAATAACATCTTCCAGCACATCCCAAACCATGGGATCCAGTTTTTCGACCATCTTTTTGGCACTTTTAATATTTTGGGACAGATTTCGTCCCACCAATTCACGCATCACAAAGGGCTTAAAGAGTTCAATCGCCATCTCTTTCGGGAGTCCACATTGATACATTTTCAGTTCTGGTCCGACAACGATAACCGAACGGCCAGAGTAGTCAACCCGTTTTCCTAAAAGGTTCTGACGGAAGCGTCCCTGTTTACCTTTTAACATATCACTCAGGGATTTAAAGGGGCGGTTACCCGGCCCGGTAACGGCGCGGCCGCGTCGACCATTGTCAATCAAGGCATCAACCGCTTCCTGAAGCATCCGTTTTTCATTTTGAACGATGATATCGGGTGCATCCAGTTCCAGCAATTTAAGCAAACGGTTATTTCGATTAATCACCCGTCGATATAAATCATTTAAATCTGAGGTGGCAAAACGTCCCCCATCGAGCTGTACCATTGGCCGCAATTCTGGCGGAATAACCGGAATCGTTTCTAAAATCATCCATTCTGGACGATTGGTGGAATTTCTGAATGCTTCTACCGCTTCTAGTCGTCGGGCTATCCGGATTTTTTTCTGACCCGAACTGCCTTTGAGTTCTTCTTTGAGCACTGCTGATTCCTGATCCAGGTCAACCAATTTTAACAGTTCCTGAATCGCTTCAGCACCAATGCTGGCGGTAAATTTATTGCCAAATTGACCTTTTGCTTCTTTATATTCGGCCTCAGTCAGGATTTGTTTGAAATCAAAATTGCTCTCGCCCGGATCAGTGACCACATAAGCGGCAAAGTAAATTATTTTTTCCAGATTTCTCGGCGACATTTCAAGGATCAGCCCCATTCGACTGGGGATTCCTTTAAAATACCAGATATGCGAAACCGGAGAGGCCAATTCAATATGCCCCATCCGCTCACGTCTAACCTTAGCCTTGGTTACTTCAACCCCACAGTTTTCACAGACAATGCCCTTATGGCGAATACGCTTGTATTTACCACAATTACATTCCCAGTCTTTCTGAGGTCCGAAAATCTTTTCACAAAACAGACCCTCTTTTTCTGGTTTCAGGGTTCTATAATTAATCGTTTCCGGTTTTTTAACTTCTCCACGTGACCACTCTCTGATTTTTTCAGGTGAGGCCAATCCGATTTGTAAGGATTTGAAGGTGAATTCCTCGTTTAACAAATGGCTTCGCTCCCTTCTTTTATAAATTTATTGTTACTGAAATAAGTCGTCGTCTTCGTCATCATCAATGCTCTTAATCTGGAAGCTATCTTCCAATTTCACGTCATCTCCAGCTTCGGAAATTTCGGTGCTGCCAATTTCAATGGCCAATTCTTCCAGGGGATCCCGCTCATCCATCTCATCATCAAGAACCTTAATCATTTCCTGATCATTTAAGATGTTCACATCCAGACCTAAACTCTGGAATTCTTTCATCAGAACCTTAAACGATTCCGGTATCCCCGGCTTGGGAATATTCTCGCCTTTAACAATCGATTCGTAGGCTTTAACCCGGCCGACCACGTCATCTGACTTGATCGTCAAAATTTCCTGCAGGGTATGGGCGGCACCGTAGGCTTCTAAGGCCCAAACTTCCATTTCTCCGAAACGCTGGCCACCAAATTGAGCTTTACCACCCAACGGCTGCTGCGTCACTAAGGAGTATGGCCCGGTTGAACGAGCATGCATTTTATCATCAACCAAATGGTGAAGTTTAAGAATATACATATAACCAACGGTGACCTTATTATCAAAGGGCTCGCCGCTGCGTCCGTCATAAAGTTGAATCTTACCATCTTCCGGCAAACCCGCCTGACCCAGTAATTCCATGATGTCATCTTCATTGGCGGGATCAAAAACCGGGGTCGCAATATGCCAGCCAATGGTTCGCATCGCCAGTCCCAGATGGACTTCTAAAACCTGACCAATGTTCATTCGCGAAGGAACCCCCAAAGGATTAAGTACAATCTGAAGGGCCGTTCCATCCGGCATAAAGGGCATATCTTCTTCGGGAAGGATTCGGGAAATTACCCCTTTATTTCCATGACGACCAGCCATTTTATCGCCGACGGAGATCTTACGTTTAACTGCAATCAGAACCCGCACCAGAGTATTAACCCCCGGTTTTAAATCTTCATCTTTATTTTCCCGCGAGAAGACCTTAACATCCAGGACAATTCCGGATTCTCCATGGGGAACTTTTAGGGATGTATCCCGGATTTCCCGGGCTTTTTCACCAAAAATGGCACGCAGCAGTTTTTCTTCTGCCGATAGATCCGTTTCACCCTTAGGTGTGACTTTTCCAACCAGGATATCATCGGATTTAACCTCAGCACCGACAAAGATAATCCCGCGTTCGTCCAGGTTCTTCAACGCATCTTCACTGACATTGGGAATATCCCGAGTGATTTCTTCCGGTCCCAGCTTGGTTTCTCGGGCTTCGGCTTCAAATTCTTCAATATGAATCGATGTGAAAACATCTTCTTTAAGTAATTTTTCATTAATCAGGATCGCATCCTCGTAGTTGTAACCTTCCCAGGTCATAAAACCCATCAGAATGTTACGACCCAGAGCCAGTTCGCCCATTTCAGTGGACGGACCATCGGCAATGATTTCTCCCGCCTGTACGTATTGCCCTTTGTTGACCAAAGGTTTATGATTCATACAGGTGCCCTGATTGGAGCGTTTGAATTTTAGCAGGGTATATTTATCCAACTCGCCGTTATCGGTACGAATATGGACTGCCGCAGCTTCCACCCGTTCTACCGTTCCAGCATTTCTGGCAATGACACAGACTCCGGAATCCTTGGCCGCCTTATGCTCCATTCCCGTACCGATTACCGGCGCTTTGGGAATCAGCAGTGGTACCGCCTGACGTTGCATGTTGGCGCCCATCAGGGCCCGGTTAGCATCATCATTTTCAAGGAAGGGAATCAGCGATGTCGCCACCGAAACGATTTGCTTTGGTGAAATATCCATGTAGTCAACCCGATCCGGTGGAATTAATACAAAATCACGTTTGCTGCCGGCTCGACCGGTAACTTGTTTACGAGCAAAACGATTATTGTCATCCAGCGGCTCATTGGCCTGGGCAATGGTATAGCGACCTTCTTCATCCGCCGCCAGATAATGAATTTCTTCCGAAACAACGCCATTATGTACTTTCCGGTAGGGTGCTTCAATAAAGCCATACTCATTAACCCGGGCATAGGTACTAAGCGAACCGATTAGTCCGATGTTCGGACCTTCCGGGGTCTCAATTGGACACATCCGGCCGTAATGGCTATGATGAACATCGCGAACCTCAAACCCGGCTCGCTCACGGCTTAATCCGCCGGGTCCCAATGCTGATAAACGTCGTTTATGGGTTAATTCAGCCAACGGATTGGTCTGATCCATAAATTGTGACAATTGCGAGCTACCAAAGAATTCTTTTAAGGCAGCATTGACCGGGCGGGTGTTAATTAAGCCCTGAGGGGTTAATATTTCGTCGTCCTGAACCGACATTCGTTCTCGAACAACCCGTTCCATTCGCGATAACCCGATGCGGAACTGATTTTGCAACAGTTCGCCAACCGAACGCAGACGACGATTGCCTAAATGGTCAATATCATCAATGGCGCCGATATCATAGTCCAGACCAATAATATAAGAGATGGAGGCGTGAAGATCTGAAATCAGTACATGCTTCGGTACCAGCTCATCCATTCGCTTTTTAATCGATTTTTTCTTTTCCTCGTCGGTTGCATCCGATTCTAAGATCTCTTTTAGCACTTCGTAGCAGACATTTTCGGTGATATCCAAATCACTGATGTCAAAAGCCAGATCCTGGGCACTAATGTCGACAAAACCGTTTCCGATGACACGGACAATTTTGTCTTCCACTTTTACGTCAACGACGTTGATCCCGGTGTTCTGAATATCAATGGCGACATCGTTTGTGATGATTTCGCCTTCTTCAACATAGACTTCACCGGTTTCCGGGTTTACCACAGTATTCGCCGCTCGCTGGCCGGCAATCCGGGTTGACAGTGATAGTTTTTTATTGTATTTATGACGGCCGACCTTGGCCAGGTCATAGCGACGATCGTCAAAAAACATCGAATTAAGCAGGGATTGAGCACTTTCCACAGTTGGTGGTTCGCCCGGACGCAATCGTTTATAAATCTCGATTAGACCATCCCGGGTCGATTTCATATTATTATTTTCATCTTTTTTAATGGTTTCGATGAGTCGGTAATCATCACCGTAAAAATCAAGAATTTCCTGATTGGTTCCCAGACCCAGTGCGCGAATCAGCGCTGTGATCGGTAATTTACGGGTCCGGTCAATTTTAACGTACATGATGTCATTGGAATCCGTTTCGTATTCCAACCAGGCACCACGGTTAGGAATAACCTGGGCTGAAAATAATTTCTTACCCAGTTTATCACGACTCAAGGAAAAATATGCCCCTGGTGACCTGACCAGCTGGCTGACAATAACCCGTTCCGCTCCATTGACAATGAAGGTTCCGGTATCGGTCATTTTATGCAAATCGGCCATATAGACCTTTTGCTCTTTAACTTCATTTTTTTCCTTATTTATTAAACGAACTGTTACTTTTAACGGTATAAAGTAGGTTTGATCCCTCTCTTTACACTCCTCCACTGAATACTTCGGTTTTCCCTCTATGGAATAATCCACAAATTCTAAAACCAGATTTCCAGTGTAGTCTTCGATTTTATCAATATCGTCAAAAACCTCTTGGAGTCCTTTTTCAATAAACCAGTTGTATGAATCTTTCTGAACCTCAATCAGGTTCGGCATTTCAATAACTTCTTTGATTTTAGAAAAGCTTTGGCGTGTTCTTAAACCATCTTTTTCAGGATGCAACATTACCATCCAATATCACCCCTCGCAAAAATACTCAGCAACGGACTATCCATATCGACTTGTATCGCCTAGGAGTACCCCAAATTTGCCTGTTGTGTTTCATCTCACCTTGTGTTATTATTAGACCGTAATCAATTTCATATTTACCGACTCTAATCGGTTTCCCCTTTGATCAGTTTAACATGACCGAGTCGCAAATGATTCGTTGATCGCCCAAAAATTGACGTCAAGGATGCATTATAATCTTGTTTTTAAAGATACCAATGCAATTTTAAATACTATCATAAAATTTCCAACTTGTCAAGCCTATTTTGTATCTTAAAAGCCTTCCCAGATCATCTGGGAAGGCTTTCTTTATCTTTGATAAATTATTCTTTCGCCCTGCGGTTTTTACTCAGCAATACTTTTTTAGCCGGTATTTTTTAGGAACCTTCTTTTTCTGATCTCTCAAAACGCTACTTAAAAATTCTTGCGTTCTTTTTTCTTTAGGGTGGATGAAGATGTCTTCCGGCGAGCCTTCTTCAAGGATCGTTCCCGAGTCCATAAAGACAACCTTGTTGGCAACTTCCCGGGCAAAACTCATCTCGTGGGTTACCACCACCATGGTCATGTGCTCATTGGCTAGGCTTTGCATGACACTCAGCACCTCACCAGTCAGTTCCGGATCGAGCGCTGATGTGGGCTCATCAAAGAGCAAAATATCGGGATTCATCATTAGCGCCCGGGCAATGGCCACCCGTTGCTTTTCGCCCCCGGACAAAGTCGATGGCATGGCATCAATCCGTTCCAGCAAGCCGACCTTATTTAGATAAGCTTCACAGCGCTGGTTCATTGCTACTGCTTCTTCTTTTTTGACCACCTTGGGCGCCAACTCCAGATTTTGACGAACGGTGAGATGAGGAAACAGATTAAAATGCTGAAAAACCATTCCCATTTTCATGATAATCGCCCGAATCTCTGGGGGGCTGGGGTAAACGCCATCCTTTAACAACGGTTTACCTTCCATAATGATATCACCGCTGTCAGCCTTTTCTAAATCGATCAGGCACCGGAGCAGGGTCGATTTCCCCGATCCCGATGATCCGATGATGGCCATCACATCGCCCTTCTTCACTTCAAACGAGATATCTTTTAAGACATGATTGTCTCCAAAACTTTTATTAAGTTGATTGACTTTTATAATTTCCATATGCTTCCTCTAAAACTCATATTTGGTTTCAAGCCGTTTAAATACCAATGTAATCACAAAATTAATCAACAGGTATAAAACCGCTGCTACAAAAAAGGCAAAGGTATCGCTGTCGCGATTAACGGCCGTTTTGGCATAATGCAAAATCTCCGCCACCCCGATAACGGTGACCAGCGCCGTATCTTTTACCAGGGTTATGGTTTCATTACTAACCGCTGGCAAACAGACCCGAATCATCTGGGGAATCACCACCCGGATCATGGTTTCTATTTTTGTGAGGCCTAAGACTTTGGCCGCTTCATACTGACCTTTGTCAATAGCCAGTAAACCACCCCGGAATATTTCGGCAAAATAAGCCGCATAATTCATGCAAAAGGCAATACAAGCTGCCATAAAGCGACCAAAAACAAGATGCTTCCCCACCACCGGTAGTAGCGGCAGACCAAAATAAACAAACATGATTTGTAGCAACAAAGGGGTTCCGCGGACCACATAAATATAACCCTTCGCAAATGACTTAACCAATTTCACCTTGCTGCGTGCCAATAAGGTAAACAAAAAACCCAGTGGGATCGAACAGACAATGGTGACAGCAAAAACACTGAGGGTAATCACCATCCCCTGCAACATCGGTATGGTAATATTTGATAAATAGATAAAAAATTCTGGCATTTTAATCTCCTGAGGAATGAAATGATATTAATCGTAAAAGTCATAAAAAAATCGGATAGAAACTATCCGATTTCTAGAAACTGGTTGTTTTCTTAAGTTATGGTTTGTAAATGATGTCTTCACCAAACCATTTCGTTGAGATGGTAGCTGCCGTTCCGTCGGCAACCATCGCATCCATGGCATCCTGGATCTGGGTCAATAATTCGGTATTGCCTTTTTTGATCCCAACACCATATAGTTCTGGCGATAAGCTTTCGCTTAAAATAACAAATTCCGCACTTTCAGAGGTAATGTAGTAGCGGGCCACAATCGAGTCAACAATGACTGCATCCACACGGCCGATTGACAAATCGCTGAGGGCGGATACATTTTCAGGATATTCATTTAAGGCTGCGGCCTCCTTGCTGATTGGGTCAGCAGTGAAAGCATCATAGGCTGAAGAACCTTTTTGGACGCCGATGTTTTTTCCAGCCAGATCAGCTTTGGTCTTAATTGCCGAGTCTTTTTTCACCACAATAACCTGATCGTTTTCCAGGTAGGGGACGGTAAAGTCCATGGCATTTTTTCGTTCATCGGTTATGGTTAAACCGTTCCAGATCACATCGATATTACCGGAATCCAGTTCCAGCTCTTTTGTGTCCCAGTTAATCGGTTGAAGTTCTACTTCCATTCCCATCCGTTTTCCAACTTCTTTGGCTAAATCCACATCAAAACCAACAATTTCGTTCTTATCATCTCTAAAACCCATTGGTGGAAAGGAATCATCCAAACCAACAACAAAGGTTTTATCGTCATTATTGGCGTTGGTTTCTGTTTTTGCAGTGTTACTGCTGCATCCTGCGAATAAACCAGCGACCAGAACAACAACAAGCATCAGACCAAATATACTTCTTTTTTTCATTCCTTTTTGTCCTCTTTTCCTAATATAATCTGAGCCTATTATACACTTTATCACTGTGCATTGCTAGTCCTTTGCATCATTTTATACCAAAATTTATGCTCTCCCGTCTGTCACGACGACTTTATTCCAACCCTTATATCGCCTAAAAAAAGTCCGCACCTTCAAGCTATAACTACCGGAAACCCCGGTGTGACATGCTCGCTGTCATGTGCGGACATCATTTTGTCGCTTTATCGCAATTCTTTAGTTACGGCATCCGTTTATAGAAAATCTCAAGAATAGCGGCACTGGAGGCTGATCCTGGATCACGATGACCGATAGCCCGTTCGCCTAAACGCATCGCCCGACCTTTTTTGGCAATGATCGGGATCGTTGAATCGGAGCCGGCAGAACCCACTTCCAGGGCTTTTTTCATGGCATCTTTAGGTGCCATTTTTTCTTCAACGTACGCGACTCTTAGTGCATTTACCGCTGGCCTCAAGGTGTCAACCATGGTTTTGTCGCCAACGACTGCTTTTCCCCGTTTTTCGATAATGGCAACCCCAGCCTCCATCATTTCGATGAATTCGTCAAAGTTCACTTCTTCTTTGCCCTTGGCCGGCACGCCAAATTTTGAAAAAAAGCCACCATAAAGCGGACCCGATGCTCCACCAACCTTATCCAACAAGGCCGTCCCCACATTTTTGAAAAGCGTGTTGATGTCTTCGCCTTTCCAGGAGTCCAAATTTTTACTGACTTCCCGAAAACCGATACTCATATTCATACCATGGTCGCCGTCGCCGATGGCTGAATCTAACTCCGAAAAATAATCCTTCTTTTCTTCCGCCAAAACAATGAGGTCATCGATCACCTCAATAAAATAGTCTTTATTTAAAATATAATCGCTCATAACGTTTCTCCTGACAATGAATTAAAGGGCTGATGGTTTCCCATCAACCCGATTAGTTTTTGCTATCTTTGTTATTTTCTTTGGTAACTAAAACTGTTTAAAATAAGGGGTATCACAGGGATAATCGAGGAGCTCTTTCATTTCGTCGTCCAATTTTACCAGGGTCACCGACATACCCGCCATATCCATCGATGAGGCAAAGGAACCAATTAGTGATTTATAAACCGTAATGCCTTTTTCTGCCAAAATCTCGGCAACCCGACGGAAACAGATATGTAAATCCATCAGTGGTGTCGCACCCAGGCTGTTGACCAGAACATAAACTTCATCACCGCTTTCGTAGGGAAGATCCGCAAGAATCGGTGCCATGATCTGGTCGATGACCTTGTCCGCAGGCTCAATTTTGCCACGTCGTACCCCTGGTTCGCCATGAATACCCATACCGATTTCCATATCGCCATCTTCCATTTCAAAAATAGGACCGCCTTTTGACGGCAGCGTCGCTGAGGACATGGCCACACCCATGGTCCGGGTGACATCGTTGCATTTTTTTGCCGCTGCCACAACTGCATCCAAATCGCCGCCCATTTCAGCTTTTGCTCCGGCAGCTTTAAAAACGAAGAAATCTCCAGCGATCCCGCGACGATCTTCAATATTTTCAGAAGAAATGACATCATCGGTAACAAGCACGGTTTCGACTCGGATGCTGTCTTCTTCGTCAGCTTTCTCAGCACCCATATCAAAATTCATCACATCGCCGGCATAGTTTCCATAAAGATAGATGCAACCTTTGCCAGTATCCACTGCTTTTACCGAAGCATAACAGGGGTCTGGAGATGGTGAGGTATTAATATTTCCTATAACTGCCGCATCTGCAAATCCTTTTCCCACATATCCCAGGAATAAGGGTTCATGTCCAGATCCGCCGCCGATGATCACCCCAACCTTGTCTTTTTGTTTCGCTGTTTTGCTGACAACTACCCGACCCTGGGCTTCAGATGCCGGATCCAGAACCACATGATCTTTGTGGGCAGCCACATAGCCTTCCAACATTTCTTCAACTACATCATAGGGATCATTGATTAATCGTTTCATTTCTTCCTCCTGAAATTATTTTTGTATACGTTTACCTAACGCAAGAACCATGCCAGAGTGAAATCCACTCATAAAGCCAATTACAAATTACTTTTTCTATATAATGGGTATTTTTTCCCCGTTTGGGGAAAATTTCCCAATCAATAGGCCTGTTAATGAACCTTTTTCAGGCTTGCACCTTCTTTGGCGGTAGCAATAATTTTTTCCAGATCATTGCAAATGGTGGCCTGAATCACCCCACCGATAACCCCTTCAACCAACGGTGCATCGACAATGTGCACCTTTTTCTCAAGTTCTTCATCCTCCAATAATTCAATGGCGGTTTCACTACAGATCACGGCCGATCCCAAATCCACAAAAATCAGGATCTGGTCCCGTTTGGCCAGGGCTTCGATGGCATTTTTTATCTTTGTTGTATTGGTACCAATCCGACCATCGTCAGCTCCACCGGCAGCTATTACTTCGACACTGCCATCGTTCATTTCCATAACGATGTCTCTTAGTCCCTCGGCCAACTTCTCACTGTGCGATACGATAATTACACCTGTCATTCGCTTCCTCCCACTCTTTTCTGTGTTACCTGATCTTATATGATCGCAATATTCGTGCCAACTGTCAAGACGTTAAAGACTAATCGAGTTGATATTTCCGGACTTTGGCTGAAATGGTCTTATGATCCAGTCCCAATGCCAAACCAGCCTGACGATAACTGCCGTGTTTCTCCAGGGCTCTGGCAATCAACTCCCGCTCCATCTCGGCAAATGTGGGGAGATTATCCCCATCCCATGATTGTATGGTTTTTAGTGCCGCCACCGAACCCATTTCATCGCATAAATAACCCGGCAAATCATCCAGGGTAATCCAATCCGTATTTGACAGGGTCATTCCACCCTCTATCATATTTTCCAATTCCCGAACATTTCCCGGAAAATGATACTGTTCCAAAGCGCTTAAAGCCGTTTTGGTAATGGCACAATTAGGCAAATCATATTTTTTACTGATTTTTTCAGTAAAGCATTCCACCAGCAAAGGAATATCGCCTTTACGCTGGCGTAGTGGCGGCAGCATCACGGTAATGACATTTAGCCGGTAATAAAGATCCCGCCGGAAACTGCCCTCTTTCATCATCTCTTCTAATGGACTGTTGGTCGCGGCAATCACCCGCACATCAATTTTTATCGGATGGGCCCCACCGATACGTTCAATCTCCTGTTCCTGAAGCACCCGCAGCAGTTTGGCCTGCATCGCTTTGTCCATGTCGCCGATTTCATCAAGAAAAATAGTTCCGCCGCTGGCAATTTCAAATTTCCCTCTTTTTTCCTTGTAAGCACCGGTAAAGGCTCCTTTTTCATAACCAAAGAGTTCACTTTCCAGTAAGTTTGAGGGGATAGCAGCGCAATTCATCCCCACAAAGGGCTTTTTGCTTCGAGACCCCGCCCGGTGAATAGCCCGGGCCACCAGTTCTTTGCCGGTGCCGCTTTCCCCTCGAATCAGTACTGTTGCATCGGTTCTAGCCGCCTTAGATGCCACCGTCAAGCTTTCAATCAAGGCCCCACTTTTGCCAATAATATTGTCAAAAGAAGAATTCAATGCTTCTTTTTTGGCCAGTTCATCCTGAAGAAATCGGGTTTTTTCAGAGAGTAGCTCAATTCGGTCAGCCAGCTTGGCAATCTCAGTCAGCTCTCTGGCCACAATCACATTGCCACGAAACTTGTTCTCAATAATAATTGGCCGGGCGGTCATAATAAATTCGCGGTTGTCTTTATTGGTGATAATCAACTCGCCCTTCCCTGAAAAAAAAGTCTCGCCGAATTTTTCTTTGGGAAACAGATCCTGTATTTTCCGGGATAAAACCTGGGTTCCTTCTTTTCTAAACATCTTCACAAAGGGATGATTGACATAAGTCACTTCGCGAAGATGATTAATCATGCAGATCCCATCATCCACGGTTTCAAGGATATTATTGAGCTTTTCTTTTAATTCTTTAACAGAATGAAGCTCCCAGGATAACTCTTCAATCTGGGAGATGTCCTGAAAAACGACAACGCCACCCATGACCTCGTCATCCACAATAATAGGACTCTTATTTGTGATTACCCACTTTTTACCAATTTTATGCTTTAAACCAAGATTTTCTCTTTTTGAAGCGAGTAAATTGTTCAAATTAAAATCTGGCACCCATTCATCGGCTTTTTTCCCAATAATATCCGCGGCTTTGATGCCAGTAATTTCTTCTGCTGCGCGGTTGAAGATGTTAATGATCCCGTTGCTGTCCATGGCGATAAGGCCATTATTAATGCTCTCAAAAATCTTCTCACTGGCCAGGGTATTCTCCTGCAGGATGCTGTCAATGGCTTCCGTATCCGGCACTTCCAACTCCGCCGTCTGGCTTAAAAAAGACCCCAGTTTAAAAACAGCCTCCTCACTTCCCGAACTCGAACTATAAACTTCAACCATTTCACCGTTCTTTACTTTCAGGGATACCAAAGGCAATACCGAATTACATGGCACGCCATCAATCGCATTAACCCGTCTCAGATATAACTGACAGTCCCAGATCTTTTCGATTTTTTGAGACTGTCTGGCGACCATGGCAGCCACTCGAGTATGAAGACCATTTTTATTCTTGATAATAATTCTTTGCGCTTTTTCCATAACCTCTCCTCATTGTGTTTATCTCTCATGGCAACATCTCTCCAAACTATTTTTACTTAATTTCTTCGTGGAGCGGATGAATATATACTTTACAAACCCGAAAACCTGTGTAATAATGATACCGTATACATTACCAGAATACCTTAAAAAAACTTATTTTTACACAATTAAAAATAAATATCCAAAATTAAATATCCAGGAGGATCATGCCATGAAAATTGCTGTTGACTGTGACGATGCTGCCATTGACTTTAAAGACGAGATTTATAATTATTTAAAGAAAGCCGGTTACGACATCACTGATTTGACGTATTCTGCAACCCACGATTGCGATTATCCGGAAATTGCCTTTAACCTGGCCGAAACAATTAAAAACAAGGAATATGACCGGGGTTTTATCTTTTGCGGCACCGGACTTGGCGTTGCCATGATGGCCAATAAGGTACCCGGAGTTTTTGCCGGTACCTGCCACGATGTTTATTCAGCCGAACGACTGGCTAAAAGCAACGATGCCAACGTGTTAACGATGGGGGCCCGGGTAATTGGCACCGAGCTGGCTAAAATGGTAGCCGAGGCATGGCTTAAAAGTGATTTTCAGGGCGGCGGATCGACTAAAAAAGTTGAAACGATGCGTAGCCTTGAAAAAACTTATCTGAAGTAGGTCACTTATGAATAAGTTTTTGCTGGGAACGAATTGGAAGATGAACAAAACCCTGACTGAAAGCATTCAATACACCAATAATCTAATGCCAATCATTGAGAAGTATCCACAGTTTGAGTTTTTTATCATCCCTTCCTATACCCACCTCTGGAAAATTAAAGAGACTATTGATGCCCAAAAAAGCCCCCTGAAGCTGGGCGCCCAAAACATGCATCAAGAAGACTTTGGCCAATTTACGGGCGAGATTTCCCCGGTGATGCTAAAAGAAATCGGTTTGGATGTGATTGAGCTGGGTCATAGTGAACGACGACAATATTTCAACGAAACCGATGAAGCCGTCAACCAGAAAGCCCTGGCCGCATTAAAACACGGCTTCATCCCACTGATTTGCATTGGCGAACAGCTGGCAGATAAAAACTATGGGGTATCTAAGGAAATGCTGGCTAAACAATTAAAAATCGCCTTAAAGGATATGCCCGCTAATGCTATTTCTAATTTCTGGATTGCTTATGAACCGGTCTGGGCCATTGGTGTCAATGGGATCCCGGCGGAAACGTCCTATGTTGAAGAAATCCATAATTTCTTAAGAACCGTTCTGATTGACCTGTACGGCACCATCGGTCAAGAGATTCCGCTTCTATTTGGCGGTAGCGTCAATAAAAACAATGCCGGCGACTACGCTCGTCTTGAAAATGTCGATGGCTTATTCATTGGCCGCAGCGCCTGGGAGCCCGATCTATTTGAAGAGCTTATGGTTTTGGTTGGTAACGTGGTAAAATAATCACATCTGAATAACCGGAAGCTTAGGAGAGATCTCACGAGAGTGAGCTCTCTCTTTTTTGATTCCGTTAACTGCTTTTATTGCGTTTTTTCGAGCATTTTTACCAGCCATTGTCCTGAGATCGAAAGTTCAGATTCCAGCCAACTGCCAGTTTTATTGATATCGCTGCGGATCAGTGCCGAGGTTTCGTTTTTATTAGATAAATTCCAGGCGATATGACTAACACCATACTGGTTTAATCGATCCATCCACAGATTGGCTTCACCTTCGTTGATTGGGCCACTTCCCGAGGAATCACAAATACCGTATTCGCTGACAAAGATGGGGAGTCCCTTGTCAATAGCGGCACTCATCTTATTGCGAAGACTGTCCCGATGGGTGTCTGCATAAAAATGGAGGGCGTACATCAGATTGGAATAGCCCAAAATAGGGTTGGCAGCAGCCTGATCCACATCCTGGGACCAGGTTGGTGTGCCGACAATCACAATCGCGTCCTGATTATGCGATTTGATCACCGGAATCACCGTTTCAGCGTATTGTTTGATCTGACTCCATGTAGTTCCACCATTCGGTTCGTTGCAGATTTCATAAATTACGTTGTTATTATTTTTAAATTGCGCTGCCATCTCGTCAAAAAAAGCGATCGCCTCAGCCTGATGGGTTAGCGGATTTCCGTCACTGAGAATATGCCAATCGATGATTACGTATAAGCCTAAATCCGTCGCCAGATTAACGCCATTGATCACCCGTTCTTTTAGCAGCGCCCGATTATTGTCATCCCCCACACAATAGCCATTGTAGCCTTCGGTATACATGGCCAGTCGAACTGCATTAATGCCCCAATCGTCGCGCATGGTTTGGAAGGCATCGGCATTAACATATTCCGGAAACCAGGAAAGACCATGGGTTGAAACCCCTTTTATCTGAAAAGGAAGACCGCTTTCGTCGGTGAGCTGTGTTCCGACCACTGATAATTTGCCATGCTCATCAACCGGTGTTCCGGTCGACGCACCTTCACGTTCAATTTTAATGCGAATCGATTCCAACCGTTTTGACTGACCCGTGACCCCGGCAACTTCGCCGTCTTTTTTCCAACCTTGGGACCACCCATAATCCTGTCCGTGAACACTGTAACTGACCGTATAACCGGGTAATTGCTTACCATCTTCGCCCACCAGGATAATTTGAATGGCTTCAACCCGTTGGCCTTTTCCCTGTGATCCAGCAAAGCCGCCGTCTCCAATCCAATTGATGGCGGTGTCTAAACCGGTGTCTGAGAGCCAGCCCTGGTTTTGCACATGGACATTGTATCGAATACTGGCACCAGCAGGCAATTGATCAGTTCCGACCAGCTTGATCCAAAACCCTTCAATCCGTTTGCCTTCACCGGTGGTCCCCAGATTTTTTGCTTCACTCACCCAGGTTCCGTCCGTGGGATAGTCCCCATAATCTTATACATGCCCACGATAAGCCACCCCAAGCGCTGATGCCTCATCTGAACCAGCACCAAAAACAGAGGCCGGCATTAAAATGGCGATCAATGCAAAAATCAGACTAACTAAAAATATCCTTCTCATGGTTTTACCTTGTTTTTCGCTTATCATCATTTTTTTCTCCTTTTTTACGCGTCCTTCCATGACGCGGGGACGTTTCATATCGTTCGGCTGGTCAAGGGCCTACCAGGTCCTCCATTTTTCCTGAATCAGTGATATCCATCAGTTCTTCTGGAAAGGGCGCCCAAATGGTCTGATCCAGCAGATAACCGTCATTATAGCGAATTACATAAGTTTTAAGCACATTAAGGGGAACACTTAAAGGAATTTTACCGCTACGGTATTTGTCAAAACTGTCCAGAATAAAGGTCTTTTCGCCGCTTGAAAGGGAGTCCGAAAAATAGCCAAAGATGTGCATCATCACATTGATGTAATTCCGATACCGGGGAATCCTAAAAAAGGCTCTGGCTAAGCCCTCTTTATAACTGCCAATCACCAGATTCGTCGCTAATTTTTCGTGGTTTGCCACAATCCGCCCTAACACTTTTTGCTCTTTTTGACTATAAGCCATCAGCAAATATTTATTATTGGCCTGAAATTCAACCAAAGCCGCCATGGTTCCGATTTTTTGCACCTGACGAAAGCTGCACATGGTATACAATTTCGTCAGAAAATGCTCCCGTATTCTGAAATTTGTCAAGCGCCCCTCTTCTTCAATGGCCCCATGGGGATAGTGTTTAAAGGCCTGGGCCGCAAAGATGCCCTGTCCTTTAACCGAACCGGCGACCTTGGTTTTGCCCAGATAGACCTTAACATCCTTGGTACCACAGGAAGGCGATCGCCCTTTTAAGATAAAACCATCCACTTCCGGAATCTTATCAAAATAAGACTCACTGAAATCAATCATCTCCTGGGTATATTCGGTATCGGTAGCGGGCTGATATAAAACCGTCTCGCCCTCTTCTAACACCAGCCGAATCGGATTTCGGGGAACCCCCAAGCCAATTTCCACCTCTGCACAGACCGGGTAATACTCCACATAGTCTTTGAGTTTTTCAACAAACTTATCCGGAAGAGTCTGCCCGTTATAACGACAGGCATCAAAACCGATACATTTACTGACAATCACCCGGGGCTTTAAATTTTTATCCATTTCGGCCTCCTCATTTTATTGATCATACATTGTTACTACCCCGTTGTGACGACGTTCAATCATAATACCGCGGTTTACTGTGTGCTTTCCCAGGCAATGCCTTGATTTCTTCTCATCATTACTCAACTTTAATGTTGAAATTCTATCATTTAATGAAGTATAATAGTTTAAAACTAATCATGCAAAGTTTAAAAACACCTTGTTGCTCCCGATTGGAATCAGGTCAAACGTGAATCGACTGATCACAATGCGACATTGGATTATTCAGGGCCGTAATTAAGAACATTTTAATCTTTTTATAAACTGGGGATCGATCCCACTGATCCCTTAATCGTAAGCGTCAAGTACAACCCACCTACCCAAACAGAATAAATTCTGCTAAAATCACCTTATCACAAAACTGGAGGTGA
>NZ_JAXQGA010000029.1:0-22665 GCF_034438075.1 Acetobacterium sp. K1/6
TGTTAAGCATACCGCCAGCGTTCGTCCTGAGCCAGGATCAAACTCTCAATAAAAGTTTGTATTTAAAGCCGTTAGGCTTAAAATGCTGTCTCATGAAAACTTAAGTTTTATACTCTACCGAGTGCACTTTATCCTCTGCCGAGTTAATGTTTTAAAGAGTACATCTCTCTGTTTCTATTTTAGCCATCATTCATCCTTGCGGATGTTTCGGCTGTTTTACAGGTTTTATGGTACTATTCTCTTTTCTATGACCGCCGTTCTGCAATCGTTTCCGACCGAAGAAGCTTTTCTATTATATCGTCATTTCCCGATGTTGTCAAGCTGTTTTTTAAAATTCTTTTGCGTTAATTCCAAGTTCATTTCAATGTTTCAGCCCAATGTCCGCCGCCTCTGTTACGAGACAACTTCATTAGTATACGCTCTTTCGGCCAACCTGTCAACGCTTTTCTAAAAGTTTTTTCAGATTTTTTGATGTAATACGCTATTTATATCAAATCCGCTATTATGCAAGTTTTTGATGAATAAATAACACCTCTTTCTTTTAAAAAAGGCTCTGGAATCAATTGATTCCAGAGCCTATATTATTAATGAAGACTTATCTATTTGCTTTCTGCCACTTTTGTCTCTTGTATTTCCAATCCTAATACCTTGCTTACTGATTTATAAACAACGAAGGTAATGGCTGAATTTATTCCCGCTTTAAGTAAATTAAAAGGAATAATAATCGGAATGATCATTGGAAGAACAGCTTCTATCGGTATTCCCAAAAAGAAAGGGGTAATAGCAATATTCCATAATGCCATGGTTGCTGTCATTGTTACTGTCCCAAGGGCAAGCCCTGTTATCGCACCTTTTCTGGTTTTGTTTCTTTTGTAAACATTCCCGGCAACAATCACAAAGGAGCCGGTTGCAAAGAGATGCATTAAAATTCCAATAATACCGCTAGACGAACTTACTGTTACACCTTGCAATACACTAACCACGGCAGTTAATATCAATCCCCCTAATGGGCCAAACATAAATGTTCCAATAAGAAGGGGAATGTCTGCTGGATCGTACTCCAGGAATGGGGCCGCCGGGAATATTGGAAAACGGATTAAAGAAACCAATAGTATCGACATTGCCGCCAATACCGCCATCTGAGTCAGTTGTTTTGTCTTGATTTTCATAAAAAATCCTCCTTCAATTGTCTGTTCAGTAAATTAAAAGCCCTTGAAAATTTCTTTTCAAGGGCTTTGCGTGCAAAATTTGTACGCCATTTCTTTCATCCGGACTATACCGTCGGTTCTGGATTCCAACCAGATCGGCCTTTCGGCTCGTGGACTTATTGCTTTCGCACATCACCACCGGTGAGGACTTACACCTCGCCCTGAAACAGACTATTTATTTATAAATTTATTATATACCCGGTTGAATTTCTTTGTCAATGATAATTTTTAGCCAACTCTAACTAAACATCTTTTTCTTAAATAAAACAAAGGCAGCAACCCCAGTACACGCAACAGAAATCAGAATGATCGTCCAAAAATTGGGAACTGGCAAACCTTCTACGTTCATCCCATAAAAACTGGCAATCATTGTCGGTATGGCCATAAGAATGGTCAATGACGTTAGTATCTTCATCACAATATTTAAGTTATTTGAAATAATTGATGCAAATGCGTCCATCGTTCCGCTAAGAATATTGGCATAAATATTTGACATCTCAATGGCCTGCTGCACTTCAATGAGCACGTCTTCCAACAATTCCTTATCTTCTTCATAGAGCTTAATAATACGCCCTCGTTGCAGTTTTTCTAACACACCCTGGTTCGCTTTTAGGGATGTTGAAAAGAATACCAAACTTTTTTCTAAATCAAGCAACTGAATGAGTTCTTTGTTTTTCAGGGAAATATGAAGTTGTCGCTCAATGTCGGTACTCATGCGATTGATATGTCTCAGATAGATTAAAAATCTGCTGGCAACCCGATAAAGAATCTGAAAGATAAAACGGGTTCTTAGATTTGTGTGGACATTTTTAACCCGACCTTTTGCAAAATCATCAATAAGGGTGTTTTCTCTCAAACATACCGTAATAATATTCTCTTCGGTTTGGATAATTCCAACTGGAATCGTCGTATAAAGAACCATCTTCGTATCCTTTTCAATAACCGGAACATCAATGGTAATAAGGGCCTGATTATTATCCTCTAGCTCTACTCGGGAAATTTCTTCTTCATCCAGTGCCGCTCTGAGAAAATCAGATTCTACTTCTAGTTCTCTGGTAATAAAATGTAATTCTTCCTCAGTTGGATTAACCATGTTGATCCAACTGTTCTTTTCAATGGACTCAACTTCTTGAATCTTGCCTTCAATGGTTTTATAGATTTTGATCATTGCTTTCCTCCTTTATTAAGAGCAGCCCATGATCCCTAAGATATTCCGGGCGCTCAGTTTTTGGTCATTTTGTTCAATACGCTTCTCTCCAGGGTCTGCGTCCATCTTATCTCACTCCTTTTTTTTTAATTCACACCAAAGAAAGACCATTTGCTACTTTGCTTCTGGCTCTTTGGCGTCTAAATAAATAAAAAAATCTCCACTTTAACAGAGGAGATTTTTGCATAGCAAAAATAATGATTCCTCTATTCGTTGAGTTTTGGCACTATACAGCATAGGGCATCGCCCAACTGCATTAAGTAAAACCTTAAGTCGATAGTACCTGTTGACCCATTGGCATCTTTCGATGTTTCCGGGCAGCAGCCATATCTGTATAGGAGCCTCACCTAACAAAAGAAACATATTGTTCTTTTATCTATTTATACCCATAACTATATCTTTTTGTCTCATTGTTGTCAATCATTTTTAAGTTAACATGCCGTAAATTACGACCTTGTTAGCGATGACCCCTAACGGTTATCCCAACAAACACAAAGCAGCTTTATATCTGACATATTTTAATAAGGATCCGTCTGAGACAGATCCTTATTCTCTTTGTTGCCAATCTGATTAATTAAGAAGCATTATGTTTTTTTCGATAAATGACAACCCCAATAATGCCGAGTACAACAACAATGGCACCAATAATTCCAGCAACCATCCATGAATCAGCCGGATTTGATTCTACTATATTTACCCGTACTGTTGCAACAGCACTTTTAAAATAATTGTTACCTTTATATTTGACAATAACTTCCTGTTCACCTACTTCGTTTTTATAACTTAACTCAATGTCATCTCGGTTAAATTTAACTTCATTATTATTTTCATCCACAACTGCAATGGCAAGGTCTTGATACACTGCGTCGTTCATTTTTTTTGTATCACGATCATATTCAACACTTGGTGGATTTGCCGCAATAACCAATGCGCTATCTTTTTTTTCTGCAATAATAACCGTTTCCGTTGCCTTGCTTGTGTTATATTTGTCGGTTCCTTTATATTTTACCG
The DNA here is from genome assembly GCF_034438075.1 of Acetobacterium sp. K1/6. Lineage (NCBI taxonomy): Bacteria > Bacillati > Bacillota > Clostridia > Eubacteriales > Eubacteriaceae > Acetobacterium > Acetobacterium sp. K1/6. The sequence continues at coordinate 3,427 of NZ_JAXQGA010000029.1, forward strand.
TCACCGGTTGATCGCCCGCAACGCGATTGTAACTCAGCTCAATATCCGTTGTTGTAAAATTAACGGCATTATTTTTGCTGTCAACCACCTGAATTCCAAGCACTTGATAAACCGCAGCATCCAATTTGCCAGCGTCACTGGTATAGTCCACTGTAATCGGCGGTTTTGCCAGATTGATGGTTGTATTTTCTTTAGCTGGTGCCGGAGGATCGACCTGGCCAGTGATTTCTATATCGACAGTCGCCATACTTGGCGAATACTGATCATTTCCTTTGTATTTTACGGTAACATCCTGTTTCCCGGGGGCTCGGTTATAACTCATCTCAATATCAGCTGCGGTAAAATTTATTTTGTTACTTCCCGCATCAACAACCACAATACTCAATGCCTGATAAACAGCCAAATCAAGTTTTGCTGAATCACTGGTATAGGCTACTGCTGGCGGCTGCGCAGCAATGGATACTCTGGTATCCTGCTTTCCGATAATCTGAACTGAAGCATTAACCTGACTCGGATTGTATTGGGAATTCCCCTTATAAGCGACAACAACATTTTGCGTTCCCACCGCATGATTAAAGGTCAGGGTAATATCACTCGGTGAAAATTCAATCTTGTTGGAATCACCATCGACCACTTGAATCACCAGATCGTCATATACCGCTTTATCTAATGTCGCAGCATCAGCGGAATAACCTACCGCTGGCGGATTGACTTTCAATACCAGTCGGGTATCTTTCTTAGGAACCTCATTGATAATAATGTTTCCAGTTGCCATACTGGTCTCATATTTTTCGTCGCCGATATAGGTAACGTTTATCTTTTGCGTGCCAACCTGTCGATTGTAGTCGAGAACAATATCGTCCTTAGTGAAATCAATTTTATTATAGTCGCTATCCACCACTACGATGTTCATGGCATTATAGACCGCCTTATCCAGTTCGTCTGCTGATGTGTTGAATGTCACCGAGGCTGGTGAACTGGCGATCGATACCGTCGTTGCCAGTTGATTATCTGCTTCTGCCCAAATTCCCATCGGTAGCAGCATTAAAATCAATGCTGCAATCAATCCTGTTTGCCACATCCGTCCAGTTAATTTTTCATTATTCATTTTCTTTCCCTTTCCATCTGATCCATTTTTGCTATAACCACTAGCATCCTATGATCTATTAATCCAAACCGTTGTAAACGTTTTTCTTAACTTGTCTCTACATCGTCTCCCTCCCCTTTATGATACTAAAAAAGATCTATCTTTATTGACAGATCTTTTATTTCAAACTAGTCCATTTTGGTCAAACGATTTTTCCCAAAGAAGATGGCTCCCGCAATCAATAACAACAGCAACAAAGCAATGCCCATGTAAGGGATCGGCAACGCCTCTTCCTTCTCAGCGGCTCCGCTGCCGCCATCGCTGTACTCATTTCCGCCATACACAGCCACCTTATCTTCTTTTTTTATAATTTCAAATTTATCCGCTCCATCAGCTAATTTAAGGTAATAATTCGGATTATCCAAACTCCCTAAAAAAACATCATAGGTCCCTACCGTTTCTCCAGCTTCACGTTCTAAAGATCCGAACATCACGTCATCAGCATATAATCCCTTATTAAAACCATCTCCTGAATCCTCCTGCCAGACAGCGTAAGTTAATGCCGGGTCTGCTTCGCCCTGAATTTTCGAAACATAGCCAGGGATAACCGTTATTGCGGCCGGAGTAATGCTATATTTTTCCTTGGAAATGATGGTTTGGTTGTTGATTATATAATTTTCTGTCTTGGTCCCATCGATGCCATACAAATAGAAGCCACCTGACGCCCATACATAATATTTTCCCACATCTTTTTGCCGGGTATTAATTTCTCCATAATAAGGATAAAAATCTGCCGCACCAAAAACACCTAATTCTTCGCCCTTAATTAGATCTGTTTTATTGACAGATAGTTGGTACTCATTGAGGTTTGGGGTTCCATCATAAACCTTATTCTGACCGGCAAGGAGAACCTCTACCGGCTTGGACAAAATGCTGGCCACTAATGATACGTTGATGCTCACCAATGGTTTGGTCTCTGTTTTTTCGTCGACAATGAGATAGTTATTTCCCTTGTCGCCTGAAATCGTGACCTCTTTCAGAACGACTAAATTTGAATTTGTCGGTTTCACATCCTTAAATAAAAAACCGGCCGATGCATAGTCAAATGCAACCTTATCGATATCCGCAGCGATAACACCCCGGTTTCCCAATCCCTTTAAGGCAATCTCAGGAACCATGATGTTACCATCATAAATTTTAGTAATTGGCTTTTCTGTAATGAATTCTGATGTTTTGAGTTCAATCGGCGTTATTTTAATTTCTTTTTTATCTTCAATCTTCGCATAGGCTTCGTCACCCCGATAGACTGCAAACACCTGATAGGTTCCCACCTCCGAAGGCGGATTGGTTGACAAGGGATAGATTTCTCCATTTGCCTGAATCCCTTTATAAGTGATCTCGATCAGTTCCGAATCAAGATCTGGTCCCTCGGCAACGGGATTTACCGTGGCCAAAACCTGCGGTCCTCCATTGTAGACGATATCAGATGAAAACAGTATAACCGGACGTAGCGATCCCTGTTCAGTTTGATTTTCTGCCAGGACGCCTATATAAAAGCAGGTCGCATTCAAAACGATCGTCAAGACTAAGCATAAAAACAGCCTGATACTGTTGGTCTTTTTCATTGATTACTTCCTTTTTATACAAATTATCACAATACCCTGACGTTCTGTTCAATTATACCGATTTATAGCTCTGTATACAATGAAACCAGACCATTGTTCGTTTATAATTTACTTTGTGATTATTTCTTTACAATCATTACATAAAAATGACATTTAAAAACCCACCTGATTCAGGTGGGTTTTTAGGGTGACGCTTTTTATATGATCTCTAATTCATCAACCTCACTGCTTTTAGGTTTTTTCAAAATTCCGAGCATCAACATGCTGGCGACTGAACCCGCCGCCAGGGCGATCACGTAACCAAATGGATTGCCTACCAGCGGGAATACGAAAATGCCACCGTGCGGAGCCAGTAATGTACAACCAAAAAACATCGATAATCCACCAGCCAGGGCTGAACCAACAATACAGGAAGGAATAACCCGTAGCGGGTCTTCTGAGGCAAAGGGAATTGCTCCCTCAGTAATAAAAGAAAGCCCCATTACATAATTGGCAATCCCGGCTTCCCGTTCTTTTTTAGTGAAGCGACTTTTAAAGATGGTGGTTGCCAGGGCAATACCCAGAGGCGGCACCATCCCGCCGACCATCACCGCCGCCATAATATCAAACTGACCAGTGGCCAGTGACGCCAGACCAAATGTATAGGCTGCCTTATTGACCGGCCCGCCCATATCCACTGCCATCATACCACCCAGAACAATACCAAGAATGACCTTACTGGATGTCCCCATGCTGTTCAAACCGGCACTTAAAGCCGCATTGAGTGCTGCAACCGGGGGATTAATGACAATGACCATTAAGGCGCCAATCAGCAAGATACCAAAGAAGGGGTAAATCAATATCGGTTTAATACCCTCCAGGCTGGCCGGCAATTTTGCAAAGACTTTTTTCAGACCCACTACCAGATAGCCCGCGGCAAAACCAGCAAACAATGCCCCAAGAAAACCTGCGCCGCCGGTGTTAGCCAGCATACCACCAACAAAACCAACGGCTAAAGCCGGTCGATCCCCAATGCTCATGGCAATATAACCCGCCAAGACCGGTAACATAAATGCAAAGGCCGTATCGCCCACCTGTTTCAAAAAGGCCGCAATGGGGGTATTACTTCCAAAATTTGCCGGGTCAATGCTGTAGTCGTCAAACAAAAATGCCAGAGCGATCAGAATCCCACCACCGATAACAAAGGGCAACATGTGAGAGATGCCGTTCATTAAGTCTTTATAAACCTTACGACCAACACTTTCATTTTTCCCAGAACCAGCGGGTTCTTCGCTTGTCTGGGCACCCCCAGAATACACTGCTGCCTTTCCCGCCAGAGCTTCTTCTATTAGTTCTTTGGGTTTGTGAATTCCCTGGGCTACATTTGTTTGAATAACTTGTTTCCCATTAAAACGGCCCATTTCCACATTAGTGTCAGCGGCAATAATAATGCAGTCGGCTGCTTTAATTTCTTCAGCTGTCAATAAATTTTTGACCCCGCCAGAACCATTGGTTTCCACCTTAATGGTAACCCCCATTTGTTTGGCCTTGCTTTCCAGACTTTCTGCTGCCATGTACGTATGGGCGATCCCCGTCGGACAAGCGGTGACTGCCAGAAGTTGATACTTTCTGTCTGTTTCCTGCGTTTCTGGCGTCTTCTCAACCCCGAATTTTTCCTGTTCCTTTTGATCAATGAGCTTTAAAAACGTTTGCTTATCACTTGAGGCGATGAGCTTCTTACGAAATTCTTCATCCATCAAAATAGTGGACAACCGACTTAACACTTCCAGATGGAGATTATTTGCTGCTTCCGGCGCCGCAATCAAAAAGAAAAGATAGGCCGGCTCTCCGTCTAAAGCCTCAAAGTCAGTTCCTTCTTTAATAACCATAGCTGCCAGCCCAGCGTCTTTGACCACCGCGGATTTCCCATGAGGAATGGCAACCCCTTCTCCAATTCCAGTCGTTCCTTCTGCTTCCCGGACCATTACCGCTTTTTTAAAAACCGCTTTATCTGCAATCTTTCCGCTTTTAGCCATCAACCCCACTAATTGTTCAATCGTTTCTTCCTTGGATGCTGGTTTTCCAGCGAGATCAATGCCCTTTTCATTTAATAAATCAATAATCCGCATTTTTTATTCCTCCTTATCATTTGTTTTCTTCGATCTTGTTCAACAACTTCAGAACCTCTTCTCTGGTTGCCAATGTTTCTGAAAAGGCAGATGCACTTCCCGTTGCAACCCCCATCACAAAAGCCTCACGTAGATCCTGATTTTTAAGATAGCCAGCAATAAATCCCGCGACCATCGAATCTCCTGCTCCAACTGAATTTTTAACCACGCCTTCCGGTGGTTTCATTTCATGAATACTTTCATCTTCAGCAACGAGAAGCGCGCCTTCTCCAGCCATCGATACCAACACATTTTTGGCGCCCATTTCCTGCAATCGTTTGCCATAAGTAATGATGTCATCCCGACTCGTCAAGGTGACACCGAACATGTCCCCCAACTCATGGTTATTCGGCTTTATCAGAAAAGGCTGATACTTAACAACCCTTAACAATAGCTCGCCGGTAGCATCCACGACAATTTTTACGCCGCGATTTTCCAGCAACCTCATAATATTTTCATAGGTATCCTCAGGTAATGCCGCCGGAATACTTCCAGCTAAAACCAGCATATCTCCGGTTTCAATAAATTCGAGCTTTTTAAATAGCTGACTCAGTTCTTTTTTGCCAATACCAGGCCCTTGTCCATTGATTTCACTTTCTTTACCAGCTTTTATTTTAACGTTAATTCGCGAATTGCCCGATTTTAATTTAACAAAATCGGTGTAACAACCAAAGTCTTTGATACGCCGTTCGATTTCCTTTCCCGTAAAGCCGCCCACAAAACCCAGGGCAATATTTCGGATATCCAGATTTTTAAGAACCATGGATACGTTGATCCCTTTGCCCCCCGGGTAAATATGCTCCCATTCACTGCGATTAACTTCACCTTCTCGAAAAGATGAAAGCCCGACCACATAATCCAAAGACGGATTAAAGGTTACGGTAAAAATCATGTCTCATCCACCTCCCAAATTTTGGTATACTTTTTATAATGACCATTTTCCAGCTTTGTAGTAATGATCTCGCCTTGATCCAAGGCCCCAAAACTCACCGGTGCAGTCAAATTGAATTTAGTGGGATCCGCCAGAACGTAGGCCGTCTTACAACGACTGAAAGCTTCCCGCTTAACCTGTGCTTCAGTCGGGTCCGGAGTACTAAAGCCCGCTTTCACATCAATCCCATTGGTACCAAAAAAGCCTTTTGAAAAATTATACTTGCGCAGACAACTTAATGCCTCACTTCCCACTACTGCATCAGTGATGGGTTTGATTTCACCGCCGATAATAATTGTCCGACAGCCCCTTTTACTCAGTTTTGATGCAATAACCATACCATTAGTCACATAAACAGCACTCGTTTCATTGATGGAATCAACCATGGCCTCGGTTGTCGTTCCGGCATCAATGTAGACAAAATCATCTTTCTCAATCAATCCCGCACTGAATTGTCCAATCACCTGCTTCTCGGTCCGATGATGATCCTCTCTGAGCACAACGTCGAACTCAGTGGCCGCAAAACGTCCGTTAATGGCTGCCGCCCCACCATGAACCTTTCGCAGTTTTTTATTTTTGTCCAGCGTTGTGAGATCCCTACGAATGGTTGATTCAGAAATATCAAGGGATTCAGACAATTCCAATACCGTCACCACTCTTTTTTCTTCAACCATTTGAAGTATTTTTGCCAACCGTTCTTCAACAATCATTTCCTCACCTCTTTTCAGTATAATACCACCATTCCCAGTCATCGTCAACCATTTTATTTCACATTTAGTCATTTATAATCAAAAACGCGCAATTGCACCTCTTTTTTACTTGATTTAATTGTTTACTGATTTATTACCCACTTTTTCTTTGCAAATCAAAAGGAGATAGAATTTTTTCTTCTATCTCCTAAATGTTTCCATATTCACTTATTTATTCGGCCAGCGGTAAAATGATCGCAGCTTTAAAAAGATCGCCATCAATTTCCAGTTTCAGTTCACCCTGCTGGATTGTCATTAAGTCCTTGGCAATGGCCAGCCCTAAACCACTGCCTTCACTGTTTCTGGTTTCATCACCGCGCTTAAATCGTTCCATCAGTTCTTCTGGTGAAATATTTAAGGGTTGGGCTGAGACATTTTTAAAAACAACCGTGCCCGTTTTATTTTCGTCACATTTTGAAAACTCAATGTATACCCGAGATTCTTTTTGAGCATATTTCAAAATATTAAAAAGCAGGTTTTCGATGACCCGCCAGATCAGACGACCATCTGCCGTGACAACAAAAAGATCCTTGGGATATTGGGTAATAAACTCAAGCTGTGACTTTGACAGTTCTTCTTCCATCTCACCCAACCCCTGGGTCATCAGCATTTCCATATCGACGGCCTGAAACTCAACTTCGACATTCCCCGATGAAGCTTTCGCCGCTTCAAATAAATCATCGGTCAGCACTTTCAGGCGGTGAGCCTTATTTTCCAGGATATCTAAATATTTCTGATTTTCCTCTGAATCCAGCTTTCCATTTTTTAACAGATCAATGGATGTGATAATCGATGTCAGCGGGGTTCTAATATCGTGGGATACATTGGTCAGCAACTCGGTTTTTAACCGTTGGCTCTTTACCTCTTCGGATACGGCCAGGGAAATGCCATCGCCAATGGCATTAATCCCTTCGGCCAATTCTCCTAACGCACCCTCAAAGCCAGTCAGTTTGTAGTCAACCTCGCCATTTTTGATTCGTTCCAGTCCATCCAGAATGCCGTCATACTTCTTCGCTTTTTTACCACCCAGATAAAGCAGGTAAATAATGCAGATAAACGAGCAAATGCCAAGAATTGGCACCTGTACGGACAGAGCCAGAACCACCAGCAGAATAGCCCAAAACATAAATCGTTTCACAGTCGGGGATCCTTTCATAACATCATTGTAATAGAGGGTTATTTTCTTGAATTGGTTTTTTATAAATTTCCATATTTGTTTAGTCAGTTTGAGTAATAATAACCGTTGCCAAAAACTGCCATCTTTTAAAATTCGCACCAGCGACAATAAAAAGTTTAGTCCTAAAGCGGCACCTACGGCAAAGAGCATGATCATAACCGCCCTGGGGAAATTTTGATCATAGAAAAATACAATCGCTGCAATGACCAGGGTTTCCACACCCAGCAACAATAAAAAATGAGCATCAATCCAGAATGCGTCGATTGGTAAAAGGTGAATCCCGACCACTTCTTTTTTTTGCCCGGCTGAAATACAAGCTAGCAGCGCACAAATGGCCGCCAGAATAAAAAACAATACAAAAATGCTTATCAGCCAGATAAATTGTAACCGTTCGGCCTGATACCCGACTTCTCGTTGAGCGATATAGGCATCATCAAATCCGATGGTTACAATAAAATCTGGTTGAGCGGCATAGTCTAAGCTTTCATACTGATCCAGATTAGGCAGGCTGGACGAAACCGCCCCCTTATTATAGGTGAAATTTACCCGTCGATTAAGCAGGTCATCCTGGGCGACGTCTTTGGGTTGACTGTTTTTAACACCCTGCCGCTCAATAACATAGGATAATCCCAGGGTTTGTTCCAGTTCTTTTTTTAATCGTTCATACCGATAGAGACTCTCATTAATCAGCTGCTTTTTTTTCGCCTCCAGCTTGTCCGCGTAGGGTTCCCAGAAAACCGGATCATCCAGCATCTGCTGTTCGGTTGAGACACCCATATTTTCCGGATAGTAAATATCCTGTTCTGCTAATAAAGCCCATTTATAATCCTCTAACGCGGTCGTGTCAATCGCGTTTCCGGCACGAATATTTTCTTCACTTTGGTAGAAATTATAAACCCGATCGATCCGATCATAGGCGGTCAGCACCTTATTCCCCAGCTCGTCACTCTCCAGATAATTGTTCGTATTCGCCGTATAATCCCAATTAAACCAGTAGGCTTCAAATAAAGCCGCAAAACTGAGGGTTATAAAGACCACCGCCAAAATTGAACAGGTAATTTTAAATTTCTGATTAGTCCCGATAGTTTTCAATTTTGTAGCCAATGCCCCACACCACCTTTAAATATTTCGGTTCTTTTGGGTTAATTTCAATCTTTTCGCGAATCCGCCGAATATGGACGGCCACGGTGTTGTCCGAATTATAAGCCGGTTCTTCCCAGACGTTCTCATAAATTTGGTCAATGGAAAAAACCTTTCCTTTCTCTGACATCAAAAAAAGCATGATCTTGTACTCTACCGGCGTCAATTTCACCTCTTCGCCATCCACCGTCAAACGCTTATAGTCATCTTCCAGAACCAGGCCACCCGTACAATAGGTACCCACTTTTTCCGGACATCCGCCCAGGGTGTTGTAGCGTCTTAGTTGCGACTTAACCCGGGCGATGACCTCCATGGGATTAAAGGGTTTGCTAATATAATCATCACCACCCATGGTTAAACCCATAATTTTGTCATTATCTTCGGTTTTTGCTGATAGAAAGATGATTGGGATATTTTTTGTCTCTCTTATTTTCATCGTGGCCCGAAGGCCATCCATTTCTGGCATCATCACATCCATAATGATCAATTGGACCTCCTCTTTTTCTACCAGAGCGATGGCTTCTTTTCCTGTATAAGCTTTTAAAATCGTATACCCTTCATTTTTTAAATAAAGTTCCAGGGCTTCAACGATTTCTTTTTCATCATCACATATTAAAATACTCATTATCTTAGCTTCCGCCTTTCTGTTTCATTCTGGTTTAACTTTAACACAAACTTCTGTCAAAACAACGCCGAATTTCCTTAAGAAATTCTTACAATCAAACCCTTTGTTCTCCGACTCCCAATCACAAAAAAAGACAGCATCCATTGGATTGCTGCCCTTAAAATCGTCCTAGATTAAAAATTTAATATCTTCTGGTTTGTTTTTATTTGAGAATTCAAAGCCCTGCTGAATCGTATTTTCGATCATTTCGCCATCCAGATTCATCAGTCTGAATAAATTTCGGATAAAGAAATAAATCATTGCCCGGCTGGTAAACTTGATGTTCTTTTCATAAAAATCGATAAAAAGCTCTTTTCGAGCCCCGTATTCTGAACGGGCAATCACTTCCAGATCGGCCTCAATATAGTTCTTGTTGAGAAAATCCAGACAGGACCGATTGAGGGTATTGGTAATATTGGTTCGTCCGTGGGGATTCACATTTTTAACCAGCACCTCATAATAAAGGGTTTTATTATGTTCATCGTTTAAGATCGCTTCATAATACAGCACCAGGGAATAACAATACTTGGTATAAAGATTAAGATTCTCAGATACCGATGAGACATAATCGTACAATGCCAAAAAGAAAACATTGTAGATATCGGTAATCATATCGTCTTTCTTTTTATAATAATAAGTAATGGTTCCCAGCTTGACATCAGCGTGATCCGCAATGTCCTGGATACCGGTTTTATTATAACCGTTCTCGTAGAATAAAACCTTTGCTGTTGTGATGATATTGCTCTTTGTTTGGATTCCTTTTCTTGACGTTGCCATGGTTTGCCTTTCCTGTATAAATCATTTTATTAGTTACATTTAATTCATACCTTTGATCTTACGAAAAGTTTTGCGGAATGTCAATAGTAAAATAGCCAAAAGTTTCTAATTTACCCTAAATCGATCAATTATTTCAGTAATAAGGTTTCCCGATCCAAAAGATTCACCTCTTTCACCTTCTCCAGGGTTTTTATCGCTTTTTGTTTGACCTCATCTTCAACCCGAATGATAATAATAGCATTGTCGGTTTTTTTCGGCAGGAAGGAGTAGGCATAGATAATATTTATTTTTGCCTGAGTCAGAGCATCCACCAGGGTACTTAATCCGCCGGGATCATCAGAAATCTCAGCCGCTAAAACCGGTGTAACCGTGGTGATAATATCATTTTTTTTAAGCACCTCAATTCCTTTTTCGGTTTCTTGCAAAATCAGTCGCACAATCCCAAAGTCGGTAGCATCAGCAATATTTAGTGACCGAATATTGATCTTATTATCGGCCAGAATTTTGAGGATATGATTGAGTCGGCCTTCATGGTTCTCGATGAAAATGGAAACTTGTCGTATCATTTTTTCTTCTCCTAAATCTTTCTTAAATCGACAACCCGTTGGCTTTTTCCTTCGCTTCGGGGAAGGCTCTTGGGTTCTACCAGCGCTACCTTGGCGCTAATGCCAATGGTTGACAAAATCCGTTCTCTGATCCGTTTTTCCAGATTCTCCAGATTGCTGATTCGATCCGAGAACAAGGCTTCACTGAGCTCTACTTTAATTTCTAAGGTATCCAAGGAGCCGTCTCGTCTGACGACCAATTGATAATGGGGTTCCACTTCACCAATTTCTAATAACACGCTTTCAATCTGGGTCGGAAAGACATTGACGCCACGGATAATTAGCATATCATCGGAGCGTCCCTGGAGTCGACTGATGCGCAAGTGGGTTCGTCCACAGGCACAGGGCTCCGGTTTGATGGTGGTAATATCCCGGGTGCGGTAACGCAGAATCGGAATCCCCTCTTTGGTAATGGTGGTGATCACCAGTTCGCCCTGTTCACCATAAGGCAGCACCGCTAATGTTACAGGATCAATAATTTCCGGAATAAAGTGATCTTCCCAGACATGAAGACCATCCTGAGCTTCGCATTCAATGGCAACCCCCGGCCCCATAATTTCCGATAAACCATAAATATCAAAGGCTCTAATTTTTAGTTTTTTCTCAATTTCTTTGCGGATGTTTTCTGACCAGGGTTCGGCTCCAAAAATACCAGCCCGAATCTTCAGGCTGGCCGGATCAATTCCCGACTCCGCCAACACCTCTGCTAAATAAATAGCATAAGATGGGGTGCATGTCAATATGGTTGAGCCAAAATCTTGCATAATCATAATCTGTTTTGCCGTATTTCCGCCAGAGATCGGAATAATTGATGCACCCAGTCGTTCCGCTCCATAATGCACCCCCAAACCACCGGTAAATAACCCATAACCATAGGCATTCTGAATCACTGAATGAGGACCGGCACCGGCTGCGACCAGGCAGCGAGCCATCAGTTCCGACCACATCGATATATCATTTCTGGTATATCCCACTACCGTCGGTTTACCGGTGGTGCCGGACGAGGCATGGATGCGAACAATCTGTTCCAGTGGTACGGTAAAAAGGCCATAGGGGTAATTATCCCGTAAATCAACCTTGGTTGTAAAGGGAAGTTTTTGAAGATCATCCAGTGATTTTATATCTTCTGGCATTAACCCGTTTTCCTGAAATTTGTTACGGTAAAAGGGAACATCATGATAGATCCGATTGACCATTTTCTTTAATCGTTCCAATTGCAGTTCCTGTAAATTTTCTCTTGGCATGCATTCGTAGCTCTTATTCCAGTACATCTTTTCCTCCAAAATTTTCTTTTTAATTTTCTTTCTAATTCTATTGCCATGCAAATAAAAAGACCCGTCCTTATTGAAAAGGACGAGTCTGACTCGCGGTACCACCTAATTTGATTAGTTACTAATCCACCTTTGTAGAACAGGACTTCTAACCATCCCGTTCTTACTCTTGCTAACGGCGAGCAACACCGGATCTGCCTAATAAGTCTGCAAATAGATTATTCACACCCATTCAGCCAATCAACTCCTGAGGGAACTTCACTCCCGTCATTGCCATTGGCTTCCAGCCTTACCAACTCTCTGAAGACGCCAACGGAAATTACTTTCCTCATTCACAGTTTTTAATCATTTGAATTATTATATTACTAACCGCAAAATAATGTCAAGATTTTTTTAGACCAGCCGACTCAACGGTCTTATTTAAAACCCCAGGAACTAGCCGAAACGTATGGATATTGCTAAAAACATATGATAGGATTAGAGTGGCTAAATTTTTCAGCAGGTAAATCTTGATGATTGACCAGGAGGTTACTATGGACACGATTCTTATCTCACTTCACTCAATTTCTAAATATTTCGGAAAAAAATTAATCCTAAACAATATTAATCTGACGATCACAAAAAAATCCGCCCTCGCTTTAATGGGCCCCAATGGCAGTGGTAAAAGCACCCTGCTCAAACTAATCGGTGGTCTATCAATAATTTCTTCCGGCTCCCGTGACTCTGCGCCACAACTTAAAATAGCTTACATCCCGGAGAATTTTCCCAAAATTGATTTAACTCCCGAAGAATTTATTAATTCAACGGGTTTGATCGGCGGTTTAGCACCTAAACAAGTCACCACCCGCATGACAGAGTTATTTCAGGCCTTTCAGATGGAAGACATGGGCGCTGTTCCGATCAAACATCTTTCCAAAGGCACAATCCAGAAGGTCGCCGTTATCCAGGCTTTGCTTACACCCCCCGACGTCTTACTGCTGGATGAACCATTATCCGGTCAGGATATCCAATCGCAAAAATTATTTATCCGCATGGTTCAAAAGCTGCATCAACAAGGTGTGGCAACGATCATGTCCTGTCATGAGCGTTTTCTCGTTAAACAACTGGCTCACTCCGCCTACGAACTATTAGATCATCAGTTAATACCAATGGATTTATCCGGCTTAAAGGAAATAAAATATGATCTGATGATTTTTGAAGCACTGGCCAAATCAGCGATTGATCCAGCGCTACAGACTTTAATTGAGCAGGCAGAATGGGATCATAACCGTCTAAAACTGATTGTTTCAAGGGATCAGAGTGACGTTGTTTTAAAGGAGCTGTTAAAACAAAAGTTTAAACTGCGAACCATGGAAGGGATAAGCCAATGAAGAATTTGTTAGTTTATCACTTTAAAACCTATCTCAAATCCTATAAATTACTGCTCCCCTTTTTAATCTACCTGATCTATTTATTTACCGCTTACGGGATCATGCCCTTTTCCATTGTTTCCAGTTTTTCCGAATCGGCCGGTGTTCTTTTCTTTATCATGGCCTATGTCGGTTTCAGCTACGCTGAACTTGAAAATCCGATTACCGAACAGCTAGTTTTGCTAAGGATCAATAACGACACTCTTTATTACCTGAGCCGACTGACCATGCTGCTGATTATTGGCGTTGTTATGAGTATCATTGGCATCTTGTATCCGCTGGTTTTAAATGTTATCAACAACAATCACTTATTTACCCGCAATTTACAGTTTGAAGATGTAGCGATCGGACTTTCCCTTCATTGTTTAATGGCCTTTTTAGGGGCCATGACCGGTTCATTTTTTCATCCCCGAATTATCCGAAACCGAAAAATGGCCGTGCTGCTGTTGTTCTTTGTTGCTGTCATGGGGATATCAAAGGGCGCCCTGGCCGATTATTTTCCCCAAACCCGCTTGATCGCCTGGGTTTTCCCGCCTGTTTTTGATATCCTCGCCGCATTTACCGGCCTGGAGTTTTTCAGCCTCCCGGCCATGGCATTACCCGTTGCCCTAACCATCATTTATGGGTTCGTTTTAATAATTGGTCAAATCGAACTTTTAAAACGCGCTAAATTCTAGACCCCTGGTATCTCAAAACGCGCTGTTGCTAAACAAATTCTGAAAAAGCCCATCAAAAGATTTCACTTCTGATGGGCTTTCGTGTTATTGATTTAATTCTTGGATTTTATTCTTAAACAACACCCAGACCAACATCGCCATAGGTTGCCATTTCGCGATTCATGTATAAGGCAGATTCGACAATATTAAAGGCGATCGCAGCACCACTGCCTTCTCCCAGACGCATACCCATGTTCAGAAATGGTTTAGCACCGATAAATTCCGACGCAAAAGCGGCCCCTTTTTCAGCCGAAGCATGGGAACAGATTAAATAGCCTTTTACCTTGGGATCAATCCCGATGGCAATGGCGGCCGCAGCGGTGGAAATAAAACCATCAATTAAAACCGGAATATGATTGGCGGCTCCGGCCAGCATCGCACCGGCCATAGCACCGATCTCAAATCCGCCGACCTTTGCCAGGACATCGATGGCATCGGTTTTGTCGGGTTGATTAAGAGCAATGGCATCCCGAATCACCTGGGCTTTGATAACCTGCTTATCTTCCGACAGATTCGCTCCGGCACCAGTTAGTTCCCCCGGATCAACACCACTAAGGACTGCGATAATAGCGGCACTAGCCGTCGTATTAGAGATCCCCACTTCACCGGTGCCGAGAATATTATACCCGTTATCGATGGCGCGTTGGGCCACATCGATTCCTACTTCCAGGGACTTTACGGCTTCTTCCCGGGACATCGCCGGACCTTTTTTCATATTTGATGTGCATTTTCTGATTTTTTTATCCAAAATTTTTGATTTTGGTTCCAAATCCGATTTCATCCCAACATCACAGACAAAAACATCGGCGCCAGCTTGTTTGCTTAAAGCGGCAACGCCGCTTTTGCCAGCAACGATCATCTGCGCCATCAGGTCGGTTACTTCCTGGGGTGCCGCAGCAACGCCTTCTTCAAAGACGCCATGGTCGGCAGCAAAAACCAGCATCGCTTTTTTGCTGACATCCGGATACATTTCGCCGGTAATGCCGGCTAACTGCACGGCGATCTCTTCCAGTGTTCCCAGACTGCCCACCGGCTTAAGTAGAAAATCCACTCGATCCTTGGCGGTTTTGATCATTTCTTCATTAAGCGGCTTAATTTTTCCCACTGTTTCATTTAATAAACTCATTTCTTACTCCTGTCAACTCAACTGTTTTTTCTCATTATAACATATCTGCGAACTTTGAAAATTCAATTTTTTAAGTTTTACAGCGGAAGTCGCACTTCAAACCACACACCATTATCGCGGTTATCCACAGCCACCTTGCCGCCATGGCAGATTATAATGCCTTTGACGATTGCCAGACCTAAACCAGTGCCTTTTTTATCCGATTGGGCCTTATAAAAGTATTCCCAGATCTGATTAATCTCATCTTGCGGAATTGACTTACCCACATTATAAACAGAAACAATCCACTCTTTTTCCTGGCTTTCACAGCCAACCTGAATTATTCCGTCAGTTGGACTGACATGTTTGATGGCATTGTTTAAAAGATTATAAAAAACCTGTTCCATCCGCTTGCGGTCCATGATCACTTTTTTTTCTGGATCACAATGATTATTAAAAACGATATTGTTTCCCGGATAGGTATTTACAAACCGCTCAACCACCGAAGCGATGACCTCAACCCCAGAAACGCTTTCTTTTTTAAGCTGATAGGCACCCGATTCGATTTGGGCCAGATCTAAAAGATCGCTCGCGATTCCGCTGATTTTATCAGCTTCCCGCTGGATCGTCACAAAGTATTCCAATTCTTCATCCCGATTCTCAAGAATGCCATCCTCTAATGCTTCAGCATAGCTTTTTATCACCGCCAATGGGGTTTGGATTTCATGAGACACCTGAGCGGTAAAACGCTGCCGCATCTTTTCAAATGCACGTTCTTTACTCAGTTCTTCCTGAAGTTTTAAAATAGCCCCTTCCAATTCATCCGAAATATGATTCAAGGTTTCTCCTAGCTGACCGATCTCATCCTTTCTAGTTCCCTGATATTTTTTTGTAAAATTGAGATTTCCCATTTCTCCGGAAATTTGATTTAATGAAATAATGGGCTTTGAAATACCCCGAGAAAAAAAATAGGCAAAAACAAGCGAACACGTAAAAACAATCATTAAGAATACCAGCAGAAAATTTTCCACAATCTCAATGACCTCGTGAACTGAGTAAAGCGGAATACGTCCGATAATCAGGGCGCCATCAGCAGCTAAAACCTTATGGGTCAGCCACTCAACCTGGTGATCATCATTTCCCAGCACAATAATAAAACTTTCATCTTCCTGATGCTCTTTCACCTGATTCTCCAGACTATTCTGTTGACCAGCACCAGAGCCCTTACCATTTTCCGATCCGCTACCGGAACCACTACCTGATCCACTGCCCGATCCGCTGCCCGATCCGCTACCGGTACCACTGCCCGAATCACTACTCGATCCCGACGCATTACCGGCACCACTGCCGGCGCCAGCACCCGTTTCTTTTCCCTCACCACTGTGTTCACCACCTGCTGCCAAACGTTTTTTTTCAACACTTGTCAGTCCCAAACGATCCATTTGATTAATCTCATCACGTCGTTGACTCGCTGTCACTATTTCAGCGGTTCTAGTTTCTATCGAAACATCTTCAAAAGAGCTATCTTCAGCGCCCGTTTGCTGCCCAATAATTTCAACAACAATCCCTTCCTCTTCAGCGACATCAATAAATAATTGAAGTTCGGGGGTTAATCCATTCTGATTATACATTGTTACAGCCTGATTCGTTTTATCAATTAAGGCCGCGGTTCTTTTCTCAGTATAGTATACCTCAAAATAGGAACCCAGGACATAATACGTTAATAAACAAAGTACCAGAAAGAAAGCCCCAAGATAGAGCATTAATCTCGAAAAAATCGAACTTCTCATTCTTTAAACTTGTACCCCAGCCCTCTGACGGTTTGGATGCACTCTCCTTTATCTCCCATTTTTTTACGTAATCGTTTGATGGTTGTATCAACAACACGTATATCACCATCATAATCATATCCCCAAATCCGATCAAGAATCTGCTCTCTGGATAACACCAATTTCTGATGATTGACAAAATAGCTTAAAACCTCGTATTCTTTTTGTGTGAGGTTAATAATTTCATTATGAATTGTTATTTGTCGTTCGTCTGAATTTAATCTCATTCCACAAACATCAAGCTTATTTTCAGTTGTAGCAACCCCGCTTCTTTTTAGCAAGGCTTTGATTCGGACCATCAATTCTCGGGGACTGAAGGGTTTTGTTACATAATCATCTGCGCCAACTTCAAATCCCTGAATCTTATCTTCTTCTTCTCTTCGAGCCGTGAGCATGATGACTGGCACATTGTCCGTTTCCCTTATTTCTTCCAGCACTTCAAACCCATCCATTTTCGGCATGGTTACGTCGAGAATAATACAATCCGGTTGTTTTTCTGTCCAAAGGTCCAATGCTTCCTCTCCGTCCGCCGCCCCGAAACCTTCATAGCCCTCTTTTTTTAAATATTTTAAAACGATTTCTCGCAGTTTTTCTTCATCCTCAGCCACTAATATGCGAATGCCTTTCATTATATATACCTCCACTACCTTTATCAGCTTATCATTTTTTGATGGCAATTTTGTGTCAAAACATATCTTTTATTGATTTTATAAACGACAACTTATAATTTTATATTTTAACACACCATCCTCATTTTTTTCTAACCTTTAAACAATTGTCTTTGTTATATCCTTATACATCTTTTGTTTATATCATCTTTACGGTTATAAAAATTAATTTTTTAACATCTGACACCTAAATGACATACAGCTATCCTATAATACAAACATCGAAAGAAAAAAAACGGAGGAATTTACAATGAAAGCAAAATTAGTTTTAGTATCATCATTGGCGTTAATGTTAGCAACAGCAGGTACAACCTTTGCCGCTTCAGGTTACGGGCAGGGCAGTGGCGTTGGTCAGAGTAGCGGCGGAGAGCGACAATATGCAAACAGTCAGGAATCAGTTGATGCTGACGGTGATGGCATCTGCGACCTCACTGGGGATCCTGTCGGCACTGGCGGATTAGGCTATGAATCCGGTACCAATGCACTTGTTGATGAAGACGGTGTTTGTGACATTGGTGACGGCACCCCTATTCAAGATGGATCTGGTCTGCAACGTGGTAATCAAAGTTTTTGATTGAACCTCATATTTTAATAATTATTAATATGACCTTTTTGACACATGAATGACATAAAGCAATTGTATAATGAAGGTAGTAAAAGAATCACAAAAATAAAAAAACGGAGGAATTTACAATGAAAGCAAAATTAATTTTAGTCACATCGTTAGCATTAATGTTAGCAACAGCAGGTACCACCTTTGCCGCGAACGGCAATGGCCGGGGTGCTGGTGATGGATCCGGTCTTGGTCAAGGTAACGGCGGCGAAAGACTGTATGAGAATTGTCAGGGAACCGGTGATGCTGACGGCGATGGTCTCTGTGATTTAACCGGAAATCCTGTTGGCACTGGCGGCGCTGGCACTGGCGCATTTGTTGACGCAGACGGCGATGGTGTTTGTGATGTCGGCGGCGGTACCCATCCTCAAGATGGATCTGGAATGCGACATGGCGGAAGAACCCGTTAATCATTCACCCTTACTTTTAAAAGCCGCAATGATCGTAAACGATCATTGCGGCTTTTTTATTTATATAACTCTACTTCAGGACGATTTTTAATAAAAAAAGAAACGTCTCGGTTTGAGACGTTTCCAGAAATTAGGACTTAAGACATCGGTACAACAGCGCCCTGGTAATTGCTTTCGATAAAGCTGATCACTTTTTCGCTTTGCAGCGCTTTCATCAGTGCCAATGTTTTTTCACTTGTTTCATCTCCAGTTCGTACTGCCACAATGTTGGCATAGGTCTGTGCCGCTAAGGAATCTTTTTCTTCTTTCGCGATGG
>NZ_JAXQGA010000030.1:0-21204 GCF_034438075.1 Acetobacterium sp. K1/6
CACTAGTCAGTCCTTTTTATTTTTATTTTACCTCATTTCCTTGCAATTTGGGACTGCACTTTTATGATAATACTCCAGAATAAATCGTTTCGGTTATTTTCCCAGAATGCCGATGGCCTTTTTTAGGACATCCAGTGCGTCCTGGGTATCCCGCAATTCACGTTTTAACCGTGCGATTTCTTTACTTTCATCCGATGCATAATTGCCAGAACCACGACTTTCGATATTACCGGCATCCTGAAGTTGTCTGCTCCATTTTCCCAGGGTGCTGCAACCAATACCGAGATTTTCGGCGCAACCACGCAGACCGAGTTCCTTGTGTTCTTCATAGTACCGGACTGCATCCAGTTTGAATTGTTTATCATGTTGT
Source organism: Acetobacterium sp. K1/6 (assembly GCF_034438075.1). NCBI lineage: Bacteria > Bacillati > Bacillota > Clostridia > Eubacteriales > Eubacteriaceae > Acetobacterium > Acetobacterium sp. K1/6. The sequence goes on from NZ_JAXQGA010000030.1 coordinate 371, forward strand.
TTTGCCATAATGAGATCCTCCTTCAGTACGATTTTTTCATCGTACCACATTTTTATTAATTTTGGATTTTCTCATTTCGATTTGTACTATTTTTATTCTAGCACCAGGGCGAACCCAATGAGAATATGAGAAATGAAATAGTCCTAGTGTCACGTAACAAACGGAAATCTATATAAAGGAGTGTGAAAAAATGAACTTGCTTCAATTGAAGTACTTTCTTACCGTTGCAAGATGTGAACACATGACACGTGCAGCAGAGGAACTTCATATTGCCCAACCATCTTTAAGTAAGGTTATTTCAAAGTTGGAAGAAGAATTGGGGGTTCTATTATTTGAACGCGTTGGGAGACAGATTAAACTTAATCATTTTGGAAAAGCATTTCTTAATAGAGTAGAAAGGGTATTTCTGGAACTTGATAATGGGAAACGTGAGTTGTCAGATATGTCAATAAATGAAAGCTCAAACATTTCAATTGCGGCAAATAATATCGGTCCATTTTTCAAACTTCTGGAAGGATATTCAAAACGTTATCCCAATATGATTTTTCGGCAAACAATCGGTTCAATTTCAAAAATGAAGCAGCAACTTCAAAACGGGGAAGTTGATTTTTGTATCTCTTCACCACCTATTAAAGGTGCTTCCATAGAATGTATACCATTGGTAATTGAAGAGATATTTTTAATTATTCCAAGTGGGCATAAGTTTGCAAAATATCGCGAGATAAACTTGATAGAAGCAGCGAATGAGCCATTCATAAGTTTAAAGGAGGGGTTTGGCATACGAGAATTAACAGAAAAACTCTGTCACCAGGCCGGATTTACCCCGAATATTATGTTTGAGACGGATATTTCTGCAAATCTGATCGAACTGGTAAATTCCAATATGGGAGTAGCATTGCTTCCGAAACTTAAGTGGAATGATGTTCAACAAGATATGTCAGTCTATATTCATATAAAAGAGCCGGTATGTAGACGGGAGATTGCGTTGTCTTTTGTCAAGGAACGCTATTTAACGAAGGCTTCAATGCAGTTTAAAGAGTACTTGATTGATTTTTTCAAAAAAGATTAGCAGTATAATGATTTTATTGCATCAAAATAGGACTATTAACAAAACTCTCGATGAAAATTTCGAGAGTTTTTTTTATAAAACAAATATCAGGTAAAAAGAACCAATTGATAGCCTACAGGCTATTGATTCATGTTAAAACACGTATTGGTTATTATAAAAAATCGATAGTATAATCGTAAATAATTAGATGGCTTGATTTACCTAGTAAAACGATATCATAAAAGTTATGGGATAGGAGGAAAAATATCGGGGATCGTAAACCTTTATACAGCTTACGGAATTGTTAATTAAGTGTTAGACATTACCTTAATCAATCTAAATTTATTATACGAGGAGAGTTATGATGATAAAGAAAGAAGTCTGGGACAGCATTGATAAAAACAGCCAGATGTTGAAAAAAATGGCGCGAGATATTTGGGAAAATCCTGAGGTTTCGCTGGAAGAAGAATTTGCTTCAAAGTTGCAGGCCAAGGTATTGGAAGATTCGGGACTAAAGGTAACGCTCGGCTTAAAAGACTTGCCCACGGCACTTATCGCTGAATATGGGAAGGGAAAACCGATTATCGGCATTCTAGGTGAATATGATGCACTTGAAAGTTTATCGCAGGATTCTGTGCCAGAGAGAAAGGTAAGAGTACAAGGTGGACATGGACATGGTTGCGGTCACAACCTGTTGGGCACGGGTGGTGTTGGTGCTGCCATTGCCATCAAAGAGGCAATAGAACGAGGGGAACTACAGGGTACGATTCGCTATTATGGATGCCCCGCGGAGGAGGAGCTGATTGGAAAGCTGTTTATGCTAAGGGATGGATATTTTGACAATTGTGATGCACTGCTTTACTGGCATCCATCTTCAAACAACACTCCATGGAGAGTACCGTGTCTTGCGGCTACTTCTGTGGTGTTCAGCTTCAAAGGGCTAACCGCCCATGCACCGCAGGCACATATTGGTCGTAGTGCACTCGATGCGGTTGAATTGATGAACGTAGGGGCAAATTATCTGCGCGAGCATCTTCCGAAAGAAGTCATGATGCATTACTCAATTTTAGGCAATGGAATCGCTCCAAACACTGTACCGGACAGATGTCAGTCATGGTATATGATGCGGGCTCCCAAACGGGTACAGTTAGATGAGGCGTTCCCACGTCTTGTCGATGTGGCAAAGGGTGCGGCGATGATGACAGGGACTACGTTGGAAAAGGTAGAGGTTCTTGGTGGAGGGAATGAAGTAATCGTAAATCAGACGCTTGCCGATTTGTTTGTAAAGAACATGAACGAGTTGGGCGGTCCGTCCTTTACGGAAGATGATTACGCCTTTGCTAAAAAACTTAATGATCAATTTACGCCTGAGCAAAAACTCAGGGGTGCACAGGCGTTCCAGATTCCGCCCGAGTATTATGACAAAGACTTGTTGGACAAAGTCGTACCCAAAACAAACAATGAGGTATTTCCGATCTCGGGAGATGCAGATCCGAGCTGGTTATTTCCGTTTGGAGCTGTTTACTGCGCAACATGGCCGATCGGCGTGTTTACACATACATGGCAGGCGACGGCATGCACAGGTTCTGATCTTGGTTTTCACGGCATGTTGTTTGCCGCGAAAACGCTGGCGGGAGCGTGTTGTGAATTGATGAGCGACGGTGATTTAATGGAAAAGGTCAAAGACGAATTTAGAGAAACATCAAAAAACCTGAATTATAAAGTGAACATTGGCGCTGACGCGGTGCCAAAGAAAGTAAAACTGACCTAAAGTAAAACTATACATATTTCTATGTCTTGATGGCACAGTAATTAAATCTCACCTGTCAAGACATAGAATGATAACCGAGGAAACTTAATCAAAAGACTAAAATTGAAAGGTTACTAAAAATGGTTGATAAATCGAATTGTATTGAAAATTCTGTTGAAAATCAAGGCCGGTATGGAATACTAACTTTGTTGTTTTTAGGATGGTGTGTGGGAAATCTGAATCGTTTTTCAATTAACTGTGCGATTGTGGAAATTAGCAAAGACTTTGTTTTAAATGCTTCAACACAAGGATTTATAATGAGTAGCTTCTTTCTTGGATATGCACTTATGCAAGTGCCAGGGGGCTGGCTTGCAGATAAGTATGGTCCCAAAAAAGTTTTGATTAGTAGCATCCTTATCTGGTCTGTTTTTGCAGCACTTTCGGGTTTGGCATGGTCCGCGTTATCACTAATAATATTTCGGTTTTTACTCGGTCTTAGTTTAGGAGCATTCTATCCTACTGCTTTGAAAACGATATCACAAGTTTTTCCTCGAAATGAACAAGGAAAGGCGATTTCAATACTATTAGTTTCAGGGGTTATAATTGCCATTATCAGTTCCATACTCTTTGCATGGATTATCGGCAAAATGGGGTGGAGTGCATTGTTTTATATAATTGCGGTAATTGGCGCTATTATGGCAGTTCTTTATTTGCTGATATTAAAATTACCAGTAACTACTCAAGATAAAGTCGCGATACAAACTATAGACAAGCCCCAAAAATTGGCATTTAAGCAAGTTATTAGAGTTCCTTTTGTATGGAGTATGTGCCTGGCTGGATTTTGTGTTAGTCTGATAACATGGGGAATAAACACATGGATACCGACTTATCTTGTTCAAGCTCGTCATATTAGCCTGATGGAAGCTGGAAAGTGGCAGATGATGCCGGCAATCCTTGGTTTATTTGCTATGCTGGCAAGTGGAATTATAACAGATAAATTGAAGATGGATACGGTAAGGCGATCAACATTGATAATGTCTGTCTTAACCGCGGTCTCCGTCTATATCATGTACAGGACGCCATCGTTAATGTTGTTCTTCGTTTTTGAAGGAATAACAATCGCTTGTGTAACCGCAATATTTGTTATTATTAATAGTATGATTATGAAGCAGTTCCCTCCTGAGGTGACAGGTTCTGTAGTTGGACTCGTTAATTTTGGGTCTCAAGCTGGTAGCTTCACAGCACCATTTATCATAGGAATTATAGTAGATGCAAGTAAAGGATCTTTTGACACAACTTTTCTATTTTTGACAGCAGTAGCAGTTTTATCTATTGTTGCATTTTTAACAACATACTTAAAAAACAGCCTATCAACGACTTAATAAGAAACGCCAACAGGAAATGTCTGAAATTAAAACGTTTCTTTATGAAAATCCAGGAAGACATCTTATGAATAACAAGGTCAAGAAGATTAGAAATAGCAATTAAATAAGTAAAAATCGGGAAATAGTAGCTCAAACTATTTCCCGCTTTTTATCTTGGTCTGCAGGTTGTTTAATGCGGAAATGAAAAAATCCGGATGTTCATAGTGGATGTCATGGCCTGATTTGATGGTAAGGGTTTCGCAATCAGGGAGCAAAGCCTGAACCTTGTTTGCATCTTCATCCGTGTTGGCGGCGTACAAGACTCCGTCCTTACCGTAATTCGTTTTGGCTTTCAGATAAATCGTCGGGCACGAAATCGCTTTTAGTAACGCTTCCTGATCGACTGCGTTCATCCATGAACCGTCATAAAAATGCTCGCCAAAGGCCAGATCATAGCGATCAATGGTATTCATCAGGCGTAGCCAGGAATAGGGGATCCAGTAGATTCTTGGCCCCTGATCGGGATGTTCTGCTCGGAATGTTTCAACGGCTGCGACCACCTTTTCTTTTAGACCACCGAAAAGGGAAACCATGTAGCCATTTTTAAAATAGTAGACAACAAAATCTGTTTCATCTGTCTGGTTTTTAAAACTGTGAATGGTCATGAAGGTATCCTTCCAGGCAAAGCAGCCAGCTCCTTGCTGCATTTCTGCTGGGGTCACGGCAAAGAGCGGGGGATCTTCAAGCAGAACACCACTGACCAGATTGGGTGCGTTGGCCCCGAGCCAGGCAGCCAGGATACCGCCGGAAGAATGACCGGAGACAAGACATTTCTTGCCGATACGATGTTCCATAAACCAGATCAGTGCTTGACCATTCGCCGCACAGGAATAAAGCGTTGGATCATGACTGGATTGACCGTGGCCAAAGCAATCCACCGCAAAGACATGAAAATTTTTTGACAATTCAGGTAGAACGGCGGCATAATCTTCCCAGGAAACGCCCTGACCGTGAATTAAAAGGAGTGCGGGGCCATTATCTGGCCCCTCGCCATAGCTAAGTGTGGAACCATTATCCAAAATGGCTGTTTTTGGGGTAAAACCAGCTGCCGTGGTTTGTTTGAGATAATGATCATCAAGCGGATGTAAATTGCGGTAAAAAAAATAACTAAGGATAGCAGCGATGCCGATTACCACAAAACCGAGTACAAGCAGGACAATTTGCATTTTTTTAATCCTCATTTTCATATTCTTTATCATTAGCGGTTGGAGGCGCATAGCCCAAGCCTTGTTTAATAAATTCAAACTGACTGATGAATCGATTGGCATCAATCAGGGCCAGTCCACCTTGATTCTCATCACCCAGAATCATCAGGCTGTCTCCGGAGTTGATCTGGAAGATTTCCCGGGCTTTTTTAGGAATGACAATTTGTCCGCGCTCACCAACTATGACTGTGCCAAAGACGTGCTTGCCTTTTGGCGGCAGGGGTACTCCAGCTGTTTCGGTACCGTTTACGAGGGTATCAAGGGAAATGTTATAAAGCTCTGCCAGAGCAATGCATTTATTCATATCCGGTAAGCTTTCGCCGTTTTCCCATTTAGCAACGGACTGTCGGGAAACAGTGATCTTTTCAGCCACATCTTCCTGCGTGTACCGATGGGCTTTTCGCAGAGTCTGCAAATTCAGACTAATCATATTTTTCATGTTTTCACCACCTGTGCCTATTTTATCAGCTTTTAGAAACAATATCCATCAATTGATGTTAACATAATGGTACAAAAAATGTCAGCATTGGTTGCGGGAAGGGAATTATAAGGTCTTGCTTTTCCAGTTTTATTTTTCAAACTACTCTTTTTGCACCATCTAATCCAAACAAATAAGAAGTGAAGCCCATCTTACAACAATAATAACCTGACCCATCTTTGGTAAGTAAAGAAAACCATGCCTAGATAAACGAAACATCAATGAGCCATGTAACAACTTACTTTACTCTGATTTTAAAATAATATATCCTAAAGGAGGGTATAATAAGCATATAAACCAGCTGTTATTTGCGTAAAAAATTCAGCTTTTGATTAGGGAGATGATATCAATGGAACACAAAAAATTTTTAGAAGAAACAAAACTACTAAATTATTCTCATCAAAAGATCCAGGAGTTAATAAAAATTAAGAAGTGGGAGAATTTAGATGAGGAGCAACAGATAAAAGCAATTTATAATTATGTTAGAGATGAAATAAGGTTTGGCTATAATGTGGATGACAACATTCCAGCATCAAAAGTCCTGTCAGATGGATATGGACAGTGCAACACCAAAGGAACGCTTTTTATGGCACTGTTAAGAGCAGTTGGGATTCCGTGTCGAATTCATGGGTTTACGATTGATAAAAAGTTGCAAAAAGGTGCGATGACGGGAATCGTCTACAAGAATGCACCAAAAAACGTATTTCATAGCTGGGTTGAAGTGTTATATGAAAATGATTGGTATGAGTTGGAGGGATTTATACTTGATAAAAAATATCTGGAAAAATTGCAGAACATTCATAGTGAATGTTCTGGGTCGTTTTGTGGATATGGGGTGGCAGTAAAAGACTTTAAACATCCAATGATTGATTGGAACAAGAACAACACCTATATCCAAAGTGAAGGAATAACTCAGGATTTTGGCGTTTACGATAATCCTGATGATTTACTTAAGGAACATCGTCAGGAAATGTCTGAAATAAAAAAAATTCTTTATAAAAATCTAGGAAGACATCTTATGAATGACAATGTCAGAAAGATTAGAAATAGCAATTAAACAAGTGCAAATTTCTTTATAATTTAGATCAATCAATTCTATCGGTGAGGCAAGATAGCAAGAATAGTCAAAACAAATCGCGCAAAAACTGATAAAATATCAAAGGCAAAATAAGGAGGATGATATGGACAATAACAGTATCGCAAAAATTTCAGCAGTAATCCAATTTATCGAAACGCATTTAACGGAAAAGATGGATTTGAATCGTGTCGCAACGGCTGTTCATTACTCAAAATATCATCTGCATAGAGTATTTGCTAGTATGGTGGGTTTAACGATCCATGATTATGTTCAGCGCCGGCGGCTGACGGAAGCAGCATGGTTATTGGTTTTTTCGGCTAAACCAATTATTGATATTGCCGCAGTGGGCGGATATGAAAGCCAGCAGGCCTTTACAAACATTTTTACCGCAATGTATAAGCAATCGCCTAATAAATATCGGGAAAACGAAAAATTCTATCCCTTGCAATTAAGATTCAGAGTAGAAGGTAATTACGGAATGCTCCACAGCAAAGAGCTACCTCAATGGCATATAACCCTTGCAACCGAAGACGATATCGCTTGCTGGATGGATTTAGTTAGGCTTATTATAGATGGCTTCCCTCATTTAGATGAGGAGGAATATGCCGTGGAATTAAAACTGCGGATCAGAAATAAGCAGGCGCTGATCTTAAAAGATGGCGCTATTGCGGTGGGAGTCATGCTGTTCTCTTCGGAGACCGGCAACATTGACTTTATGGGCACACATCCGTTTTATCGGAATAAAGGAATCCCTAAAGCATTTCTTGATAAGGTGATGGGAGAGTTAATTAGTAGAAATGAAATTAGTATAACGACCTACAGAGTGGGAGATAAAGCCGATACCGGACACCGTAGCGCGATTAAAAGCTTGGGTTTTGCGGAAGCGGAGCTGCTTATTGAGTTTAATTATCCGACACAACGCTTTATTTTGTCAAAGGAGGTTACAGATGACAAATGAAAAACAAAACGTTAAACACAAAGCAAGATCGTCCGACTTTATTGACCCGATTCCATTTCCTGATGAAATTGCCCATCTTAAGCTCATCAACGATAAACTTGACGCTGCTTTGCATCAAGCAAATGCAAACGTTGACCGTGTCGACAAAGAGTATATGGATGCGAAACGCTACATGGCGGACTATCGTGGCGAGATTGACCCCCACGAAATGTTTCAGAATGAATTGGCACTAAAACAAATTGACAGAACCGGGGCTTTTTCGGTCGGAATATGGGAGAAGCTAGCCAAGCTGAAAGAATCCCCCTATTTTGCCCGAATCGATTTTCAGACAAATGAAAGCCAAATTGCAACAAAGCATTATATTGGTCGTTTCGCATTTAGCCATGAGAATGAACTTTTAATCATTGATTGGCGGGCACCCTTTGCCAGTATGTTCTATGATTGCGAGGTTGGTTCGGCAGGATATGATGCCCCAATGGGCAGAATTGAGGGAAAGCTGACGCGCAAGCGCCAGTTCAAAGTAAAAAACGGGGTCTTAGAATATGCACTGGAAAGCTCGGTTAACATTCACGACGATGTTTTACAGCGGGAGCTTTCCCACACTTCGGATGAAAAAATGAAATCCATTATTGCTACCATTCAAAAAGAGCAGAATAAAATCATCCGCAATGAAAAAGCCGGAACAATCATCATTCAAGGGGTGGCCGGTTCCGGTAAAACCGCCATTGCCCTGCATCGAATTGCCTTTTTACTCTATCGTTTTAAGGATAAACTGGCGGCAAGAAATGTAAAAATTCTATCACCCAACAAGGTCTTTAGCGATTATATCTCCACCGTTTTACCAGAGCTGGGCGAGGAACCGATCAGAGAACAGCGTTTTGCCGAAATTGCCAAAGATCATTTAGAAGGCATCATTGCCTTTGAAGCAGATAAGGACCCGTTGGAAACAGAAGATTCAAAATGGGCAGCGCGGGTGAGGTTTAAATCAACACTGGATTTTGTAAAGCAGATGGATGGATATTTACATGAACTTCCCGCCATGATTTTTGAGTTTGTCGATTATCCCTGCGGGCGCTTTGTAGCATCGGCGGATTGGATACAGAGGCGTTTTTATGGTTATCAAAATTATCCTATCAAGAAACGGCTGCGTCTGATAGCTGAAGATATCCATGACCGTTTTGATGCCGACAACTTCAGGGGTGAGGAAATACCCCGACCGGGAGCGATTCTAAAAGGCTTGATGGCGATGCTGAAAGTCAAAAACAGCCTGGCATTATACCGGGGCTTTTACCAGTGGCTGGAGTTGTCGGAGATGCTTGTGTTGCCGGCCAGGAAAACCCTGGAATGGGCAGATGTATACCCGTTTATGTATCTCCACGCGGCATTTGAGGGCTTGTCGGAAAGCAAAGTCATCAAGCATTTGGTCATTGACGAAATGCAGGATTATACGCCCATACAATACGCCGTTATCAACCGCCTCTTTCCCTGTCAAAAAACAATTTTAGGCGATTATGGACAGTTGATCAACCCCAACCATCGGCATACCATAGCGGATATACAGCAGCTTTTCAGCGATGCGCGGTTGGTGGAGTTGACAAAGAGCTACCGTTCAACCTACGAAATCATCTCTTTCGCCAAGGGAATTCAGCCGGTGGATCGATTAGAGCCGGTAGAACGGCATGGGGATGCACCGGCAATGATACCATGCAGCGATAAAGAGGATGAGATTGCCAAAGTCAAAGTAACGCTTGATGCCTTTCTTCAAAGCGGAAATGCATCGCTTGGAATCATCTTGAAAACAAACAGCTCGGCGTTGGTCTTTTATAAGTTGCTTGCAGAAGATTATCAAATCCAGCTAATTTCGCCTGATAGCACCAGCTTTACCAATGGCATCTCGGTCACCTCCATCCAGATGTCGAAAGGCCTGGAGTTCGACGAGGTTATTATTCCTAATGCAAACAGTGATACATATAAGTGCGACGACGACCAAAGCCTGCTTTATATCGCTGCGACACGAGCGATGCACCGACTGACGCTGCTGTATCGGGGAGAACCATCCCGATTTCTCCCACGGCCGTAAGAAAACAGGCAGAAAAAAAACTTGCAACTGAAACTGGAAAATGATAGTTTAAAGTGAGTGGCACTGATAGAATAACAAAGAAAAATGATCAGATCGCAGATCGATAACAGTAAATGAACGAAATGCAAATGCATTAAAGGGATGGGAATGGTATGATGAAGGTATTGATTGTCGAAGATGACAAGGTGTTGAATCACACCTTGGCCTATAATCTTATTTCAGCGGGTTATCAGGTGATTTCGACCTATAATTTTAGAGAAGCGGACAGCGCGCTGGTGCAAAGCCAAGTTAATCTGATTGTTTTGGACGTGAATCTGCCCGATGGCAATGGTTTTGATTTATGTAAAAAATGGCGTGATCAAATCGATACGCCAATTATTTTTTTAACCGCCAATGATCTCGAAAGTGATATCTTAAAGGGGTTTGAACTGGGTGCCGAAGATTACATCACCAAGCCGTTTCTGATCAGCGTCATGCTAAAAAAGATCGCCGTGATTATCAAAAGAAGTAGTGGTCGTGTTGAGAAGCATATTTATAACGACGGCAAGCTGATCATTGATTTCTCAGAGCGAAAAGCCAGTCTTGGCGGTAATGCCATCGAGCTTAGCAGCAACGAATACAAGCTGCTTAAGATTCTCATTGAAAACAGCCAGATGGTGCTGACAAGACAGTTGCTGCTGGAAAAATTGTGGGATTGCAACGAGAACTTTGTCGATGAAAATGCCCTGACCATGATGATCAGCCGGATCAGATCAAAGATTGACACCAGGGACAAAAAACATCTCAAAACCATCTATGGGATGGGTTATCAATGGATTGGGGGGCCCGATGAGAAATAAGCTTTGGGGGGCCGTGATCATCTTACTTAGCGTTGCCTATTGTGGCTTTGTTTTTTTGTTTTTCCATTCGCCCTTAGTAACCGCAGTTTCTATTCTACTCTGTCTGTTTTTTATTTTGGGCGGTTATTTTGAGAAACGCAGAAATGAAAAAAAAATCAACGCGATCACGGATGACATCAGCGAAAATCTGGAGTTGCTGTTTAATAATGATTATCAAAACGTCAATGCCCTGGATTTATTGGATGAAACACTGATTTCAAAGATTAACCAGAAAATTGTCCGCATCGCCGACGTATTAAAAATAGTGACAGAAAAATCAACCACTGAAAAAAAGGTGCTGGAGGGTTTTATTTCGGATATATCGCATCAGGTAAAAACGCCAATGACCAATTTAAAACTGCTGCACGAAACCATCCAGGACCGCGATCTGCCGGAGCAGACCAGAAATGAACTGCTCAAATTAATGGGAACTCAGCTTGAAAAGCTGGAATTTTTACTATCCTTCATGGTAAAAGCGTCACGCTTGGAAGCGGGCCTGATTCAACTAAAAAAGCAACCAGGCAATTTATTCGATACGCTGGCGGAAGCCTTGTCGGACATCACCGTTCCGGCTGAAAAAAAGCAGATCCAGATCACCGTTAATTGTCCCGAGGAATACTGCTTAAACCATGATTTAAAATGGACGGCAGAAGCCTTGTTTAATGTGCTGGAGAATGCGGTGAAGTATGCACCGAATCACAGTTTTATCACCGTTGAGGTAAGAAGATGTGAAATGTATACCCGAATCACTATCACCGATCAGGGCAAAGGAATTCCAGAAGTGAATTACGGGAAGATCTTTCAGCGCTTTTACCGGGAAGAAGCAAATCAGGAGATTGAGGGAATCGGGATCGGCCTTTATCTGGCCCGTGAAATCATAGAAAAGCAGAACGGCTACATCATGGTGCGCTCTGTTGTCGGTGAGGGCTCAACCTTTTCGGTGTTTTTGCCCAATGCCTTTTAAAATTGTCAAAGTAGCGTTAATTCTAACCGGTTTGTTAGAATTAATGCTCTTTTTTAGTTGATTTTGTATTGATTTCATGAGAACTGTTATATTTTGGTTAGTTTGTCTTGCTATACTAGCGCAAACAGGAGGAATCAATTCGATGAAAATACTGGAAACGAAAAATTTGAAAAAATATTATGGGAAAGAAGACAATCGCGTCAAAGCGCTTGACGGCATCGAACTCGCAGTTGAGAAAGGCGAGTTTTTAGCGATTGTCGGGACATCGGGCAGCGGAAAATCGACACTGCTCCATATGCTGGGCGGACTGGACGTTCCTACCGCCGGAAATGTAACGATCGGCGGAAAAGAAATTTCGCAGATGACCGATGAGCAACTGACTATTTTTAGGCGGCGGCAAATTGGCTTTGTGTTTCAAAACTACAATCTGGTCTCGATGCTGAATGTCTACGAGAATATTGTCCTGCCGCTGGAACTCGATGGCAACAAGCCGGACCGCAACTATATCCGTGCAATTATTGAGCTGCTGCACTTGCAGACGATGACGCAGCGCTTCCCCAATAATCTCTCCGGGGGACAGCAACAGCGGGTTGCTCTGGCCAGGGCGCTGGCATCAAAACCGGCAATTGTGCTGGCGGATGAACCGACGGGAAATTTAGACAGCAAAACCAGCCAGGAAGTGCTGGGTCTTTTAAAAATGAGTATTAAAAAATTCGGGCAGACGCTGGTGATGATCACCCATAACAATGAAATCGCTCAACTTGCGGACCGCATCATTCGCATTGAGGATGGAAAGATCGTAAATCGATGAAGACGGCAAAAAAAAATCAGAAACAATAATCAGGCCATTATTCGTCATCTTGCCCTGCGCAGTATTAAAACCAGTAAAACGAGAAATCTCTTTATCCTTATAACCATTGCCCTGTCTGTTAGTTTGCTGGGGGTGATGGCGCTGTTCACCTCGGCTCAGGGTGTTGAACAAAAAAGACAGGTAGCTTTGATGCAGCATGTCACCTATATGAATGTGAATGCGGCCCAGATTGCCGCGCTGGAGAGCGAAGAACAGATTGAATTCATGACCCTGGATAAATTGGGTCAGGGCTTTGAATTAAATGGAGAAATGATCCGGCCAGTTTATTATGAGGAAATAACAGCGCCGATTAAAACAACTGCGGTTATTGAAGGCAGCTATCCCCATCAATTCAATGAAATTGCGGTTAACCAGTCCTTGATGAAGGTACTGGGCGTGCCGGCCACGATCGGGGAGACGGTTTCTCTGACCTTTCTGGATGGGGAAACCGAAACCTTTATTGTTAGCGGTTTTTTAGAAGAAGCGGAGGTTACCAAGGTCTATCCGCTAATCTTTTCCCGGGAATATGCCGAAAATGGACCACAACTAAAGGATGTCGCCTATCATGCCCTTTGTCGAATTCAGGGGGCCGAGGAGATGTCTGAGCAGGCGTTTTTGGATACCATTCGTAGCATTGGTGCAGAGGCCGGAATTGAACGAAAAAATATTAACGAAAACAACAATTTTTCCAGTTCACTGACGATGTCGGCCATGAATATTGGAGTGGTTGTCGGCGTTGGCATCGGCATCCTGCTGGTCAGTGTATTGGTTATTTACAGCGTCTTCTATCTTTCGGTGGTCGGCAGAATTCGTCAGTTTGGGCAACTGCGAACACTGGGAGCAACCAAAAAACAGATTAAATCCTTAATCACACGGGAAGGGATTCTGCTGTGTCTGATCGGGTCGATGGCAGGCTTTCTGATTGCCTGGCCGATCGCCTATTCGATTAAGCCAGGCGGCTGGGACTGGGAACGCACGCTGATTGTCAGTTTGATTATCCTGCTGGCCGATTTGATAACCGTGCTGATCTCGATTCGAAAACCGGCAAAACTGGCAGCGTCTGTTACGTCGATTGAGGCATCGCTTTTTTCACAGTACCGCCAGAGTCGAAAAAAAGAGTCTAAAAGCATCAAACGGAAAATGACACCGTTACATCTGGCAATGATGAGTGCCCAAAGGAATCGCAAAAAAACGCTCTTGACGATGATTTCCCTGGGTGTTGGCGGGGTTATCTTTCTTACCGGGGCGACATTTATTGGCTCTATGACAGCGGAGGATTATTCCCGACAGGGCTTTTATCAATGGGGTGAATACATCATCGCCTATGACTATAATGCCTCCCAAACGATGGAGAACGGCAATGTCGGGATTCAGCTGAACAACCCCCTAAGTCCTGAATTTATTGAGAGCATCAAAAAAATTGATGGCGTTAAAGCGGTGCAAAGTTATCATAAAGCCCAAGTCAACTACGATTACAGGGATCAAACCAACAATCAGGACAGCCTGGCCCCATTTACCCGGGAAGATCAGGAAAATGTTAGAAATGTCTTAGAAGAAGGCGCCTTTGACTATGATGAAATGATTGCCAATGACGAACTGCTGATTGTCAATAATAGCGTGGCAAAGGAAATATTTGGCTGGAAATTTGAAATGGGCGATACCGTCACACTCCATTATTTCAATGGCACTGAGGAAGTGGAGAAAGATTTTACAGTTGTCGGCGCGGTCGATACCTACAGTGAAGTGACTTATAATGCCGGCTGGTTTCTCCTTCCCCGGGAAAAGCTCGACCTCTTATTTCCTGGAGTTGACACCACTGAAACGCTGGTGGTCTCGGTTGATGATTTTGAATTGAGCGGGGCTGAGATTGAGCCGCAGATACAAAATCTGGTCAACGCAAATCCGCTCCTGGCAATGGATACGCTTAGAGAAGAGCTGATTGCCGATAAGATATCGTTCACCCTGATCAACCGGGTGATTCTGGGGCTGTCAATTTTTATTATCGCCTTTAGTCTGATTAATTTGATTAATACCCTGATGACCAATATCATCTCGCGGCGGCAGGAGTTTTCGATGCTGCAGTCAATCGGAATGACGAGTGGCCAATTGATGAAGATGATCCAGGGCGAGGGATTAATTCTGGCGTTGGGGAATATGGTCATTACCTTGACACTTGGCACCGGGTTGGGATACCTGCTGGTCCATCTGATGCGGGAACTTGGTGTAACCTATATGCACTATCGCTTTCCGATTTGGTATTTTCTAGCATACCTTCTGGTCACATTGCTGGTGCCGGTTCTGGTTTCGGGTGTTTCAGTACGCTCTTTTCAAAACAATTCCCTGGTCGAACGATTGCGGGCAATGGAATAAAAAACTAAAAAAGAATAATAACGGGGCCAGGGCATGTTTTAAAGCCCTGGCCCCGTTAGTTTGCTTATTACAATATCAGCCAGCATTGCTGGATACTCTTCGGTAAGGGGTAAAATCAGATTAATGTTTTTTTGCTACGGTGCAGATTGTTTCGCTATCGGGAAGTAATGGCGCTCCCGCGACATCGCCATAAAAGTTGTCAACTAAAAAGCCCGCCGCAGCCAATTCTTTTATTATTTCTGTCGTCGTAAAGGTATGCTCCCAGATGTTATAACAATCAACGGTTTCTTCGGTGATCACAATCGTTTGGTTAAGGACGGTTGCCCATTTATCATAACGGTAAAAAGAGTCCAGACAAAGATGAGGGCCTTCCTTCCAAAAGCCGCTCGGGCAATATTTCCACGTGTTTGATTCGGGTTTTCCGGCATGAAATTTCGGCGTGAATACATCAAAGATAAAGTGGCCATTAGGCTTTAAGGCGGCATGAATTTTTGTTAAGAGTAGATGCCGGTCATGTGGGGAAAGCACCCCAAAATCGCAATATATAAGGGTGATCAGGTCAAATTCATTTTCAAAAGTCATCTTAAGATAATCCTTAATTTGGTAGCTAATGCTGGCATTTTTCTTTGCGGCACAACTTTTCGCATAAGCAATCGAACGCTTAGAAAAGTCAATCCCCGTAACGCAATAAGACTTCTGATAAAATTTATTGGCATAGATACCCGGTCCGCACCCGATATCAAGAAGCTTGGGATACTGTTTGGGTGGTGCAATTGATGCGATCCAGTTTACCGAAGCATCAACAAAGGTATTGTTTCTGGTGGCAGCATCGCCATCAGGATTGAGATGTGCTTCAAGTAAACAAATAGAAATGTGGTCATCTTTCCAGAAATTGGCAGTGCCGTTTTGGTAAATTTCCGGCTTGTGAAGATATGAGAATATTTTTTGATACATTTGGTTTCCTCCAGGAAAAATTTTTGTGATAACATGAAAAAAGACTGTGGATATCCACAGTCTTTAAAAATCAAAGTCTTTTAATCGTGGAATAGATATAAACCATAAACTGCATGCAGAAAAAGCCGTTGTCAAACGACTAAAAATTTCTGTTAAGTTACGATTTCATCAATCTTTTCCACGTCTTACTGATAGTGCCGTTGCAATATCAAGTGCGCCGGATCGCTTCACTTCCTTTTTTCATGTTATCACATAATAATTATAGCATAGTGGCAGAGTGTGTCAATAAATTATTGGGTGGTATTGCAGAGGTAGCGGTATATAAGAATTTGCCCAATAAAAAAGTGTCTTCAACACTCTCACCCCCTGCCCCTCACTCACGAGGGGCCATTCCATGCATTAACTTTCGTATAGGGTAGCGATATCATGGATTCTACGCTTCATTTCTGTGCGGATATGCAACGGCTCTAAACACTCGCATTTATCCCCAAAACTGAAAAGAATATTGTAGTGATATTCGTTCTCGATGAAAGGAAAACGAACAATGAAATACTCATCACCGTCTGGCGAAAAGTGTTCATAAGTGCAATAATCAAGGACCCGGTCCACGATCGATTTATGAATACGAATTTTGATTTTTATTTGCATCGTTGCCAAAATATCAGTAAAATCTAGCTGCGGTTTTTGATAGTCTCGTGGCGTAAAAGATTCCGCTTGTATCTGTAGGTTTGATGTCCGGGATAGTTTAAATAAGCGAAAATGATTTCTTTTATGGCAATACCCTTGTAAGTACCAATGACTACTTTTTAATACCAGCTGATACGGCTCGGTTGTTCGTGCGGTTTTATTTCCGTAGCGGTCGGCATATTCAAACGAAAGTAGCTTGCTTTCCTGTAAGGCTGTTTTGATCATTTCTAAATAGGGTTGGATGTTCCGGTTGCCCATCCACGGACTTAAATCGACAACGATTTGATTTGCTTTTAATTCAATGTCTTTGGCTCTGTCGGCGGGGATAAAACTCTTGACTTTCGCAAGGGCGTTTACCAGTTCATCTCCTCGGATCATGTTGGAAAGACTGGAAAGCCCCATCAAGATAGCGGAAAGGTCGGCAGTCGAAAAAACTTTTTTATCAATCTTGTATTGCTGCATGATTTCAAAGCCGCCGCCCACTCCCGATGTAGAGTGAACAGGAATACCCGCCATGTTGATCGTGTCAATGTCGCGGTAGATTGTGCGGGGTGAAACTTCAAACAGATCGGCTAACTCCTGTGCGCCGATACGCTTTTTATCAAGGAGTATCATAATAATGCTAACAAGCCTGTCAACTTTCATCGGTCAGCCACCTTCCTAAATTTATTATTATCATTATAGATTGTTGCCATACTGCTGTCAACAATTGCAAGGTATAATAAAAAAGCAAACAAATTAATCGACCGATAAGGAGGAAACACGATGAAGAAAGACTTGGCAATAATCGATATTCAAAATTACATTACAAAGAATGACATGGATGTTATTAGCCCAATCAATAAAGCGATTGATTGGCCCGACAAATTGACTACAAAACAGAAGCGGGCGTAGGGACAATAATTCGGGTTGTGATCAGTTCGGGAGTTACGATATAATAAGATCTGGTCGGGTAATTGAGATACAATTATCTTTTGTACCATTGGAGGGATTTAGGATGGTTAGTAGTGTTGAACAGTTTCCACACATTGTGACAGAGAAAATAATGTTGCGAAAAATCGAAGAATCGGATCTTGAAAAATTATTTGAGATCTATAGCAATAAAAATATATTTAAGTACATTCCCGGAGATGTTATAAAAAACAAAACCACTGTTTTAAATATGATCGGTCATTTTGAACGGGATTTTAAAAAAGGTAAGACGTTGTTTTTAGGAATTTTTTTGACCGAAGCACCAGAAGAACTAGTTGGTGTCGCCGAAATTTTTGATTTTGATAACAAGGTTAACATGGTAACAATAGGCTATCGAATTAATGAAAACTATTGGCATAGGGGATTTGCAACCGAAACCGTTGGAGCGATGGTTGATTATCTGTTTAGAATGATGGGGATGAATCGAATACAGGCCTTTGTAATGCCTGAGAACAAACATTCACATCGCGTATTGCTGAAAAACAAGTTTGATTGTGAAGGCGTAATGCGACAAGCACAGTACTGGAAAGGCCGGGGGGTGGTTGATGTGGCAGTTTACTCACTTCTCTGTTCAGACATGAATGCCAATGAGTTTAACCTCGATTGTTAGAAATAAAAGCTGTTTTGCAATGCTCGGCTATTTAAAAAATTTGAGGAGGAAAAGAAAATGATGAGAACAGTATATCTTTATGTTTGCGATACCATGGCAGATTGGGAAATTGGATATTTAACGGCGGAACTTAATACCGGCAGATATTTTAAAAAGGGGCTGGCCCCTTGTAAAATTGTGACCGTGGGGATTGATGTGACACCCGTTACGACGATGGGCGGTTTGAAAATATTACCGGATATCAGCGTGGCAGAGTGCGATTTAAAAAGTGCAGATGCCCTGATTTTACCCGGTGGCGATACATGGTTAGAGGAAGTCCACGAACCAATCATCAAGAAAGCCGCGCAGGGTATTAAAGAAAATAAGATTGTAGCCGCCATCTGTGGTGCGACAATGGGACTAGCCAAGAATGGCATCCTGGATGCCAGACGCCATACAAGCAATGATTTGGAGTATCTTAAAATGGTCTGCCCGGATTATAAAGGTGAAGCATTTTATAAAAATGACCCGGCGGTTACGGATGGAAACTTAATCACGGCTACCGGGGTAGCACCACTGGAATTTACGGTGGAAGTCCTAAAAGCATTGGAAGTTTTTTCGCCAGAAACATTGGAGGCATGGTATCAGCTATATAAAACCCATAAACCGGAGTATTTTTTTGCGTTGATGAACTCGATACAATAGCGAAGAGTGCTTTAGAAAAAAAGATCGAAGGTTATCTTCAGTTAAATAAAATGGAATAGAAAAGGTGGGAAAGCAATGAAATGCTGTATTGTAATTACCGGAATAGATCTGAAAGATAATTAAACTTAGGTAATTGCGAAACTAATTATAAAAACTGACGTAAATAAGCTATTCCAAATCAATTTTGGATAAATATAAGCTGATTTGGTGAGGAGCTGTATAAATATACTATACAAGAAATGACTTATCCAAGGGATTTATTGAGTTTTGCAAACACCTAAATAATTAAACTATTTAGGAGGATTTGAAATGTCTATTCCGGAAGAAAAAACATACCCTCGGACTGGTGATACCCAGACCATTTATCTGAATACTGTTATTAACAATCCCAATATTAAGATTGGCGACTATACCATCTATAACGATTTTGTAAATGATCCCATCGATTTTGAAAAAAATAATGTGTTATATCATTATCCCATCAATCAGGATCAATTGATTATTGGTAAATTCTGTTCCATTGCCTGCGGTGCAAAGTTCATTTTTACCAGTGCTAATCATACCATGAAGTCGTTGTCGACTTACCCATTTCCGTTATTTTGGGAAGAATATGGCCTTGAGCAGAAAGATGTTACCAAGGCCTGGGATAAAAAGGGTGATATTGTGATTGGAAATGATGTCTGGATTGGCTATGAAGCCGTTATTATGTCGGGTGTTCAGATTGGCAATGGAGCAATCATCGGAACCAGAGCTGTTGTCACGAAAGATGTGGAGCCCTACACAATTGTCGGCGGTGTGCCTGCAAAGCCGATTAAGAAGCGATTTGACGATGAAACAATTGAAAAATTGCAGTCACTTTGTTGGTGGGATTGGAATAAAGATCAACTGCTTGAAAAATTAAATGATATTATGTGTGGGAATATCGGTCAATTATAAAAATGTGATTTTGCAATAAAAAATAAATGGCGGGACGTTGAGATAAAAAATCTTGGCGTCTCGTTTTTTATTGTTTGATTGAGGGTTTTGTAGAAATACGTGGAACAAAGATGTATAATGGAAATAGATCTTGTTAATTTGGAGTGGCGCTATTAACTCTGAAATTGTATGTATCAATTAGAAGATGTCGTTACTAAAATGGAAATTCCTTTGATAAGGGTACTTTGGCTTTCTTATAGAACAAATTGAAGTGTTATTTCAATGAAATAGAAACATTGGAAAACATATAAGAAAAATTTTAATGAAGGTGAAATTGAAAAAGCAGTGTTGGCAAGATTTGTCAGCATTGTTACTGACGATAAAGATTTGAAATTGATTTTTATGATTTGAAGGTATCGAAACATAAAAAATTAACTCAAAAATATTTTATTTAACGGAAAGGAGTAAGTCGATGATTGATAATTTAGATGGATTATTGAAAGCAATTGTTGATAATTCGAAATTTCAGCGTTCTGTAGGAGATATAAAATCACAAAAATGCGATCACACAATGTCAGGCAGTTTTGATGAAAGCTTGTTTTGTCCTAAATGTAGTGCTCAACGCCAACAATCGGTTAGGCGTTTTAGTGGTGATCAAATTTTTAAGATAATAAAACCCTCTGAAGAAATTACATTCCAAAACTTACCAATAATACACATAGCAACATGTTTACAATGTCAAGCAAAAACAATTTTGATACTATATCAAGGGCCAGAAGTGGCTAGAACTTACAGTATTACACGATACTTATGGGGGATGTGTTACGCCAAATTCGCCCCAAGAAGTTAAATCCTCAACTTTGCATAAAAGTTACACTAAATACTTTTTGAAACTCAAAACCGTTGCCTCAGACATCTAAAAATGTCAT
>NZ_JAXQGA010000031.1:0-19463 GCF_034438075.1 Acetobacterium sp. K1/6
CTCTTGATTATATGACGCCGATTGAATTCAAAACAGCAGACCTTAAAAAAGTTGTCTGAAAAAGTGTTGACAATCCAGTTTAATGGTTTGATAGGAGAGCATGTCAATGGGTGCTTCGTACACCAACACTTGATTGCCTTTACCTTCATGGACAAAAGGGTAGTGCTTATCTGAATTTTCTACGATCCCTTTAAATGGTTCCTTTCCGGGGACATCATAGGTTCCCCGAAGGGAAATGCTCTTAACTACTCCATTTTCATCAAACCCACAAAAGGCACAATTATGATTATTGTCTTCATAAATTTTATGTTGTTTGACATAGTAATTGACCACCTCCGGATCAATGCAGCGAGTTTTTACCAGATAAGCAAAAATCCGCCGATAATTGGCGGATTTTTCTGGTGGCTTAAAGATTCCATCATTGGTTTTTTTATACTCCCTGGCTTTTTTGATATAAGTTTTTGCCACCTCACTGGGTTCGGGATGATGATTAATAAAGGCTGCCAGTTCATGGATCGCTTCGCCCTTGTTTTTTTCCTTCATATACATCACAAACTGAATGATCCCACCACCCGCTTCTTTTGAATCATCGGAAAGCCGATTCCATCGGTTTAAATCAGGATCAATAAATAACCCGCCTTCATTTCTGATTTTAACTTGATTTCCAATTTCAACCAGCTCATAACCGTTGGCCATGGCATAATCAACGATGCTGATCGCTTTGACCTTTTCAAACACTTCCTCCGGTAAACGCCCCATCATTCTCTCCTTTCCTGTTTCCTCGGGAAACAGATTCAGGCTTTTTTTACCTGACTATCATCGTACTCCACTTCCAGCTTATCGTGCCTGGATCATGAGTTTTGCAAACTCCTGCGATTTTATTATTCAACCCGCTCAAGTATGTATACCTCCCCTTCTTCATCAATTAGTTTTAATTGTCCTTTATTAAGGGTCCCCCGATAATTATAGCTTCCGGGAATGCCATCTTTAAAAAAGCTGATAAAAGTCATTTCCTGTTTCAATTCCTCCGATGTGTAATAATTGATGAATTGCCCCTCAACAACGTGTCCTTCAGTAAAAAATTGAAAAGAATCGTCACCAATTTGCTTATACATATATTGAATTGATTCTTCATTTATTGTGGTATCTATGTTTTTGCCACTGTAATAATATAAAAAGCCATCACTATAAAACATGACACGCTTCCATTTACCATTCTCATCTTCTTTATTCTCAAATGAATAACCCTCCATCCGTTCAAAGACGGTTTGAGCTAATAAATCATCCTTTTCCCCACTATAACTGCTCCAAAATGGAAACAATATAGAAGCTACAATTATACAAATTACTACAACGTTAATTCTTGTTCGCCTACGATTTTTTTCTTTTTCAATTTCTTTTTCTTGTTTATGATATTCAGTAATTTTATTAATTTCATTTAACATCGGTTGTCCTTTCCAACTTCACATGCTGCACTGCAATAGATTGACCATTACCTTATCCTTTCCATTTCCTGTTTCCTCGGGAAACAGGCTTATGCTTCCTGCGCCCAGTCTTCTTCATTATCCGGTTCCGGTTCAAAGCGATTTCTTTCGGAAATATCAATAATCGTCGGTTCATTTTCGATTCCCTGTTTTAACTGGGCAATCCGTTCCATCATCTGATCGGCTGGTACATTGGATCGGGCATAGCTTGATACATCCAGTCCCTCGTCGAGTCCGACGCATACCAGTTCCCACTGTTCATTTGAAAACGCTTCTTTGAATACCCCCTGATAGGCCATGAAATTTATATAGGTTTCCCGATCCATATCTTTTGCAATAATCGGTTTATTCATTTCTTTGGCCAAAATAATCTCACTGATCATGCCTTCAGATAAGGTATTACCATGCACCCATATCTCTTTGCATTGCTTAAGCAGTTCGATCCCCATTTCAAGACCCTTATTCCGCTGACTTGGGATGGTGTCGTCCAGGTATTGGGTAAAGATGGTATGGGGAGCCAGTGGCAGTACATTTAATTCGCTGGCCTGCCGGCACCATTCTTTAGCCCGATTCATATTGTCTTCCATGCTTCTTTCTTCGTTCGCCTTGAGTGGCGAACACACATATACCATTTTCATGTCAGTTATCCCCCTTGTTTTTGTTTCCTTAGGAAACAGCTTTGAGTCATTACATAAAAAAAACAGATCATCATTTGTGATATCTATCTGGTAAGTTTCTCCTTCTTTAAGCAGTTCATTGATCAGAATCACTTCAAAAAGGGATATCGTCTTCGTCAGCCATTAGGTGAAAATCTTCATCAAGTCCCATCACCCCATTTCCCATTTCGGGAGACAAGCCATTTGGATTGCTGCCGTTATTCTCCTTTCGCTTGGTAGAAATGAAATAGACCTCATCGGCTACCACTTCGGTCACGTACCGACGCTGACCATCCTGGCCATCATAGCTCCGCACCTGTAATCGCCCTGACACCCCAATTTGACTGCCCTTGGATAAATACTGTCCGACAAACTCGGCCTGCTTACCCCATACCACAATGGGTACGAAATCAGCTTCCTTTTGTCCGTCTTTGTTTTTAAAGCGCCGATCCACCGCCAGGGTGAATGTCGCTACGGCCTTACCTGTGGTGGTATTTTTCACCTCCGGATCTCTGGTCAGCCTGCCAACTAAATTTACTTTGTTCATCAACTTCTCCTTTAATTTATATTTCCCTGTTTCCCGAGGAAACAGAAATGATCCAATAAAAAAAGATTCACATCATTTGCTGATAATACGATTCAGCTTGATATAAATCTCCGTTAGTGTTTTCTGTACTGATTTTAATTCCGGGGCATTGATCTTCCCCATATGACACAGCTTGGTCAATTGATTAAGATTCGTCCCGATCCTGGTCAGATCCTTTGAAAAATCTTTGAGTCCGTCTAAAACGACTAACTGCCCCCCGGCATAGGTTTCTCTGACATATTGGCCCACTGTCATGTTGGCCATTTTTGCATTGGTTTCTATTTTTTCATACATATCCGCTGTACAACGAAACGAGATGGTGCAGGGATAGGTTTGGCTTTTTTCTTTGGCAGCGTCAATGGTATTTTTAATGACTTCATCCAGATCATCCCGGCTCAGGTAGAAGATCAGGCCCAGCTGCTGCTTTATTTCATCACTGGGAATGGTTAACCCATTTTCATATCGATAAATCTTTTTTCGTGAGACTCCCAGCATCGTTGCCAGGGCGTCCTGGGACAATTCTTTTTCCAGACGCAAGCTGCAAAGTGTTTTCTTTTTTATCTTAATCACCTCCATCTTGTTTCCCGAGGAAACAAATAGAACACTTACTGTTTATTTAATATTTGAATTACTTCATCACCAATCAGTATCTGAATTTGTTTAACCTGTCTTGATCCATTAACTTTAATCGGACGAATTGTATATTGCGTTTGATTCTCTGGATTAATAAAAGTACCTTCTGCTAAATATTTATCAGCAGTAGTTGCTTCGTTCACCATAAAATCAGCCATAAAAACATGATATGTCGGATACAGAACCATCGTAATTAAATTTGCGTTGAACTGAATTTTCGAAAATTGAATCTTACTTTCATCCTCAACATTTTGAGGGGGTATCATTTCGAAAGTAGTTGAATCCATTTGATAGTATGGCTCTGCAAATACCTCGTTCAAACTCACTAAGATTTGATCTGATAAAACAAACACCAAAAACAATGCAATCACAAATACAAAAAACACCAAGCAAGCTGATCCAATAGCTTTTAAAAATTCCATTTTTAACTCCTATCTTTAATTTTTAACATAATTGATCTCCTTAGACAAAACGCGACCTTTAAAGCGTCTAATTTTTTCATAATTACCTTTATCCTGTTTCCCGAGGAAACAAGATTTTTATAAAGAACAGGAAACTGCATCGATATAAATCCAAATTTCTTGACCATCGTTTTGAGCAACAAATTGATTGAATCCGACAAAGATATCACTCAATCCATTGTTGATCAGATCTGTGACTTCGGTTTTTCCTTGCCAATCCGACAATTCCTTAAAGCTATTTAGAAATATTTCTGTTTCGCTTTTTTCAATACAGATAAGATAGACCCCATTCTTTTCAATATCTGCTTCGAAACAGTTTTGGCTTTTTCTGCCACCCAGGGTCCCAAGATATTCCAGATTGAAAATTTCTTTGTCATTTGCCCAGTTTGCAAATTCAGCAGTATTTTTAAATTCCAGTTCATTCATTGATTTATCCTCCTATGTTATTTTTTTAATCCTGTTTCCCGAGGAAACAGATTTGGCATTTTTTATATTCTCAAATGTCTTTTTTCCTTTATTAATCTAATGATCAATGTTTTGCTAAAACATACTTTTCCATTCATCGTCGATTTTTTTTCGCTCTTTTTTTAACCAGTAATTCGAGACAGTGATCAAAACAACTACGACTGCGATAATGCCACCCACAATAATTAATAGCAACCATACTGCTGCCTTTCCGATCACACCGTCATTTTCAACTCCGCTAGTTTGTTTATTTATCATGTTTTCATTATTTAATACAATCTCAGCCGTATTATTGCCAGAAAGCTTCAGCTTAATCTGTTCATCAATGGAACTGCTCCCTTTCATAACATTGTATACATAATTAAAGATATCAATTTTTTCGATTATTTCAGGCGTTGAATAATCTATGTACTTAGCGACCATTGTTTCACCAGCTGGCGATTGGAATTCCAGGGAATCTGCATCTTTGACTTTATAAACAGCTTTATAATTCTCGCTATTGTGATATATCTCGATTAACCCATCCTCCGCCCTTATTCGATACAAGTCGGCTGTTTCAGTATTTGAATCACTCAAAAATATAATTTCATCAATTCTTTCAACTACCGGTTTGTTTAGATATTGGAGATCATTACTTTTGCTTATATAACCAATTAATCCAGTAGCAGCAATTACAATAACAACTAAAAATATGAATCGACCTCCGCCTTCACTCCGCCCATCACTATTCATCGATTATATCCTCCACTATTTAATCCTATTATCAAATGTCCATCTGTTTTATCAAAAATCCTCATACTTTCAGATTGATTTGACATTTTTCTACTCACAAATCACCCAAATAATGGCTTGTAATATCATGCCAATTCTGCTCAATACGGTCAAAGTTCTCTGCAATTTCTTCTAAGAATTCTATTCCTAATGCTTCTTTCTCTTTGATCTGCTTATAATTTTTTTCATCCCGAAACTTAAGTACATTGTCCTTAATAAGTGCATCAATTACTTTAGGCTCCAGCGCATCCAGCTCCCAGCATTCATGACCAAAGTCCGAAAGGTATTTAGTGGCACGGCTATCCGTCAATTTGGTAGGATTGGGCGGTGGGTTGTATTCTTCAACTTGCTCCATGTTCAAAGCTAATCTTTTGAATTCAATATCGTCCGTTTCAAAAACATTCAATCTGTCCAGGATGTCCCGGCTCATATCTATTCCACTTGGATCGTGATCGCCCAGGTGCAGCAGAACAATATTCTTGCCTTCACGTTGTCTTTTCTCTAATCTTTTGGCAGCAACCCACATTTCTGATTGACTTACATACCCTCGGCAAGAAAAATATTTGAGATCCAGCTGGTCACAGATTCTGCCAACTACTCCTACTAGTGCATCCTTTTCTACCCAAACCTCAACATAATTGTCTTGATCCTGCCAATAATCTAAATGATAGTTATATGCAGCAGCCTTAATTACATCTCCTGGTTTCTCCCAATGAGTACGACCTCGGATATTTCGGGTGCGATCTTCAATCGCATTCCAGTCGATCAATCCTGCCAGTCTAGCATCATTAATCAGTGCACCCAAATTTTTATAGCTTCTTTCATTATTGGGAATAATATCTCGTGCTACCATTTGATAATAGACTTGTCTTAACGTCAAGCTGTAACCCTGGGCTTCATAGTCTGTTATGACAGCATTTATTCTCCGGATTAGTTCAAGGCTGGTCTGCCGAAATTTCTTAGATACATATTCGATCTTTGGCACTACATTCACTCCTTGCATTTTAAAATAGAACATTTTATTAAAAGTCCAACAAATTAATCTAATTATTTTTCAATTTAATTTTAATATCTTTCTCATCAATTTTTACATATCTCATGAACAATATAGAATTACTAAAACTATAAAAATAAATATTCAAGAATATACCAACAAAAATAAGCCGATAAAGATGTGATAAAGATTGCTTTTCCAATAGAAATTATTTGATCAATGTGAAGAACTTTCCATCCTATCAAAAACATACCGACACCAAATACTGCAATGATAATTAAAGATATTTTTAGTAATCCCATAAACAACATTATTTCCTTCTTTAAAATCTATTTTTGAAAATCTATTTTTGAAAATCTATTTTTGTTTCCCGAGGAAACAGGAATCTTATTTCCGGGGGTTTGGGGGTGTCCCCCATACTTCATTTTCTCAGAAGGAGAAAACAAGATCTGAATGTTTCAGATGGGCCGTTCGCCCATCTGTAAACATTCGGGAATCTTGCCCTTCGTCCCAACTCCGGTCTTTTGGGCGTTACAAATGGGCATTTGTAACGCCCGGGTGATTGAAAAAGAAAATATGGGACTGATCGGCCATAATTTAGGCATGTTTTTCGACCCTTTCATGCTTTTTTAGAATTTCATCGATTTTTATTGTAGTTAAATTTGTGATACTTGCTATCTGTCGGGGGCTTTTCCCTTCACTTTTTAAATTTAAAACCTTATTTTCGATGGATTCTTCGCTTTCACCTGGGATTTTCGAAATATTTTCGTTTTTAATTTCTTCAATTTGAAGTTTCTGCGTGGGTTTTTGTTCAAACAGCTGATTTATTCCAGAAAATAAATTAGTTTTTAGATTTTCAATGTAGGCTTGATTATCATTTAATTTATTTTTAAGTTTTTTAATGATGAAATCTTTCTTTTCACTTTCATTTTTATAATTTTCCAGCAATTCCATTTTTCCGGTTAAGCCCATATCCACGATAATTTCTTTCATTTCGCTGTTATGAAATTTTAACCGGTCATTTTCTAATGCTAATTCTTCTTTTTCAGCCTGAAGCTTGGCGATAATTTTCTCCAATGTCGTAATATCTTTGTGATCAGCTTTGATGACAATCTCATCACTTGAATTATTATCGTTATTTTGATTGGTTAAATCTGCTCGTTGATTTTCAATCGGTAATCGGTCATGATCATTTTTTTCAAGTGGATGATCCACTTTATGTTTTAATTGATCAACATCTGACTGAGGAAGATCCGGTTCAACCTCACTGACTATTGCATCCTCATAATCATCTCTGGGTGATTCCACCACTGTTTCATCTTCCTTTAGTCCCCATGCTTTCTTAGGCTTTTTATTGAAAACCATTTGATCGAATGATCTGCCTTTATTCTTCATTAATCTTACACTCCTTTGAATTTTTATATTTTCATGTCAGTCCATCGTTACGCACCGAGTGCGTTTTTTGCTCCGATCATCCAGTCTGGTCTGCTACTGCACCGGGTGCACTTTTTGATCCGCTCTCCGGTTTGATCGACTACTGCACCGGGTGCACTTTTTGATCCGCCCTCCGGCTTGATCGGCTACTGCACCGGGTGCACTTTTTGATCCGCTCTCCGGCTTGATCGGCTACTGCACCGGGTGCACTTTTTGATCCGCTCTCCGGCTTGATTGGCTACTGCACCGGGTGCGTATTGTGCATGTTTACTTTAAAGAAATAAGTTTATTTTTAATCATCACGTTTCCTCGGGAAACAAATTTATAATTCATGTTCCCAATCATAGCTACTGTTTTCTTTTTGCTTGATCTTTTCTTTTAGCGCTTCTCCTTCCAGTTTCTTTTTCATGTGAGTTAATGGATAATAATTAGACTCCTTACTCTTGCCGGATCGTAAAGCGGTAAGAATATTCCTGGCATTTCTAGCAAATTCATCCATTTCTTTCTGGTGCATTTTTTTCGTCCGCTCACTTCTTCTTTGGCAATTTCTCTCAAACTGCTCCAGTAATTTTTCTTTAGTAAACCGCTCCGGCGGATAGAGTTTATTATTTCTGCACTTTTTACCATCCGGTGTCGTAAACGTGATATGCTTATGATGATCCCATTGGACTTCATAACCAAGTTTTTCCATATTGGTTATAAATTCATCCTGGCTAAAGGAATGCTTTACGCACTCTTTAACAGCCAGAAATAATTCATACTTCCAGCTCTGTCCCTGTTTCTGCTTTTCATATTCTCCCTGTTTAACCGTATGAAGCTTTTCATTATTGTCTTCAGGCTGAATCACCTGATCCTGGTCATTTTGCTTATCCCACCAGATCCGGATATTTTCCTCCCGACACAACTCCATGGATTTATTCTTGATGTCCTCCAGATCCGCTTTGCTGATATGCCATTTTTCACCGGTTTCAGCATTGACTGAGTTGATGCAGAAATGGTTATGGATATGATCCCGATCCGTATGGGTTCCAATGACGACCTGGAAACCGTTAAAAATATCGGTTTCTTCTATCAGTCGGCGTCCGATTTCATGGACAAGCTGCATATCCTGTATTTCTGGTGGAAAGCTCTGTTCGGCATGAATATATAGCCGTCCACTATCCTTGTTATACATATTTTTGATCAGCATAAATTCTTCATAGGCACTCTCAGACGAACAGTTTATGGTTGACACAAGGTGATTTTCTGCTTCCATTTTCTTGGTGTAATCAATACAGTGCCGCATTCCGGTTTTAGTTTGTCCATGCTTGAATTTGATGATTTTAAATACTGCCATTTAACTGCTTTGAGAAAAATACTGATCCAATGCCAACTCAACCGTCATCTGGATGTCACCTTCATCCTCCAGATCTGGAAAGTATTTTTCGATAATCTCTGGTGAGATTTTAAAGGTCTTTTCCGGCTTCTTTTTTAAAGCCTTATCATTAAAGATATCATTGAGCACTTCAATCGAAATTTCGACACTTTCCGCTTTTTTCCGGATGATGTTTGCTTTATGATAGGATAGCTTATTTCCATCCAGCATAAAGGATCTCACCACATCCTGTTCGGCATCAGAAAGATAAGACAGCTCCACTGCCGACTTGACACCCAGTTTCCCTGAATCACAGAGATCTTTTAACCCTGTGGTCAGATTATCATCAATCTGTACGTAATAAAAAATCTGTCGTGTACCAATGTTGAAAGGATTGTCCTTTTCCAATTCATTGAATTTAGATCGTTCAATATCTGATAATTGATCTTTTCTTTTATTTAAGTTCTTCATCAGTTTATAACGTCTGGCTACAATTTTTGCTTTCTCAGATATTTTGAAATCATTGAGGTTGCGTTTTTTTATATTTGTTTCAATGAGCATCAGTTCAGCAGCGCTATCGTCTTTTAATTCCTCATAGATAACCGCATGGATATCTCTTTTTCCGAGTCTTTTACAGGCTTGCACACGATTATGGCCGGAAATAATCTCAAACATCCCCTCATACTCATTATGTGGTCGAACCAGGATCGGATCTGTCACTCCCATATCTTCAATACTTTCCATCATCGATTTCATTTCACTTTCATTATACTTGGTAAAAATGTGATTCTTGAAATCAATGAGACGATTAACTTCAATTCTAGCATAAATTGAAGATTCAGAATAATCAGCCATATTTACTTAACATCCTTTCATATAAAAAATAAAAGACCCTGTTTGGGTCCAATTGATTTTGTTTCCCGAGGAAACAAGATTCTATGTTGAGTAGTCTCTAAATTGTGTTCCTCGTTCCATATGTGCTTTGATCGACGCCGGTCGCTGCCATTGTCTGGTGAACGCTTTCCATTCCATTGAATACTCGGTTTTAAACGGTTTGAAATCCCGCCTTAGTTGGGCAAAGGGCATGGCTCCCATCCGGTATACTTCCTGGAGCCGATTTTCATTCGCTTCCATATCATCGCCAATCAAGACATAGCACTTGATCTTTTCCCGATTAAATCCTCCTTTAATTAACTTATCACAGGCAGTTCTGAAAGCCGGCAGCGACTGATCTGTGTCACAGGCCAACCATAATTCATCAATTTTTAGACTTCTTACATTCTCAACAAAATGATCATCGATCAAATTTGATTGTAATCCACCTTTAAACTGGATCCGTCGCTGCGACCGTAACATTTCAAAGACTTGATCTTTGTGCTTTTTACTGGTCTGAAGAAAATTATTGTCCTGGATAATGTTTCCAGGACAAATAGGTAATTCTTTTATGCGACCCTCAATCTTTGGCACGATGCACCAGGGACATTGATTGTTACAGCCCCTGCTGGAAAAAATTATGTTTGGCTTGAGATATAGGCCCGGCACGAAATCACCCACTGCACTTGCAAATCCGGGGCCACCAACTTTTACTGGCCGGTCTGTAAATGCCTGGTATTGTTCCTGAAGCTTAATGCAATAGTCCTTATCCCAGGTAAAGGAACAGGAAATATGAATCTCATCAAACGTTGGAAAAAGTGAAAACATCGGAGCCTGGATGATTCCATCCGGATAATAGGTCAGGGGATCTTCAGGGGTGTAACTGGTTTTCTTTGGGAAAACCCGAAGAATCTTCTTATCCCAGTTCATTTCAATTAATTTGTCGCACTACTTCAGCATAGCGCTTATTGAAATCTTCACTCGTCATATTCTGCCGATTGTAAAACATTTCTTTGACAAAAAGATCAAGTGGATGAATAACTTGATTTCCATTCTCATCAATTGTATAACTGATTCCAAAACATCCCAGCTCCAATTCTTCCAGCCATTCTCCAGTCGCTTCTGCTCTTACATCCAGATCTTTTACTTGCCCACAGTATGGACACCGTAACTGATCGGACGTTTCAGCGAAGTGCTTGCCAACAATAAATTCTTTATCGCAACCATAACAGACGTACTTCACCAAATCGTCTTCATAGTGCTTTTCACCCGATTCTTTTTCCCAAATTAAATTCGCCATCATTTTATATATGATATAAATACCATAATCCTCCTTGTAAAATTCCTTCAAATTCACTTCTTCCACCAAGCGGAAGAAGTAATGTAAGGTATGTGCGTAGCCATAGTGACTTACTTTTCACTATTTTCAAAATATTTTGATAAGGCCAATTCCAGAATATAAATAATCTCAGCTTCTCCTTTGTTCCCAAAATACTTTGTTAATAGAATCGTTGGAATTTTGAGTATTTTCTTTTTTTCATTATCTTTCTGGTACAATAATCGTTCCAGCGATTCTTTCGTTAATCCTTCATCCAGGGAAAGTTTTTTTATTGCCTTAGCTTTTGAATCTGTGATTCTAATGCCATCATTAATCAAATCCCGAACCAGTTCCTGATCAGCTTCCTCAA
Organism: Acetobacterium sp. K1/6; assembly: GCF_034438075.1. NCBI lineage: Bacteria > Bacillati > Bacillota > Clostridia > Eubacteriales > Eubacteriaceae > Acetobacterium > Acetobacterium sp. K1/6. The sequence goes on from NZ_JAXQGA010000031.1 coordinate 11,400, forward strand.
GAAAACTTAATTCGACTGAGGACTTGATCGATAGTTTACCTAAATCCATTAAGTCCTTTAAATCACTAAATAGAAAATCATTTATTCTGACATAATTACATATTTGAGATTTTCCCAAGTGAAATGGTTTTTCCTCATCCTTTTCACTGTGATGGTCTTCCGTATTCTCTTTTAATAGATCCGTTCTTAGTCCCTGTTTTTTTATTAGTTTATGCCACTCCGTGATAATTCTGGCCCGATCAGATAATTTGAAGTCTTCAATATTACGCTGCATCAGATTCGTTTCTATTACAATTAGTTTAGATTCATCTTCCGAGATGTTCTCCATAATCCTGGCATGGATCTTTCCGATTCCCAGGCGCTTACAAGCATTGACCCGGTTGTGTCCAGCCAATATTTCAAACATCCCAGTTTCAGTGGGGTGATCTCTAATAATAATAGGTGTCAGAAGCCCTCTTAACTCTATACTTTTCATCAGTTCTAACATATCCACTTCCGAATAAGGTGCAAAAATATGATCACCAAATCCAATCAAACGATCTGTTTCAATCATGACCAAACAGCTATCCTCGTCGTCATCAAGATTAAACATACTATCGTAATTTTTTTGATTCTCCACTACCTTCACCTACTTTGTTAATTTTCAACTAATTCTTTTGCTAAACTCTCGTATGCTTCAACCGCTTTGATAATGCTTTCTTTTTCTCTTTTGATCGTAAATTTGTCATGCAATTCTCTGACACTAAGAGATAACTTCCCAGCATCAGCTACTTTGGATAATGATGGTATTTTAGAATCATATACGTGGATCCGTTCACCAAACACATCCATAATAATATTTTCCATCTCTTTGGTTGATTTTAGTTTTGGCGTATACTTTGTAATCAAAATTCCGCCAATCACCAATTTCCGATTGATGTGTTTCTTCTTAACCGTTTTGATCGTATTAAATAATGCTTCGATCCCTTTAACTGCCCAAAACTCTGGAGCAACCGGTATAACGACCATATCTGCTGCTGCCAAGGCATTGATCGGCAGCATAAGCAGTGACGGCATACAGTCAATAAGCACATAATCATAGTCGGTTTTATACTCATCAAGAATTCCTTTGAGAACAAACTCTCTCATGGTTGCATTCACCAGCTGAATTTCTACATTCGATAACTCAATATTCGAAGGGAGAAGATCAACCATTTCTTTATGCAAGATGACATCTTCTTTATCAGGAAGTTCTTCATCATAAATCGATTTTGTCATCAATGTCGATATGGTCATTCTCAGTTCATCCGGTCTTTGCACCCCCGATTGCATAGTCAAGTTACCCTGGGAGTCCAGATCGACCAGCAACACCTTTTTCCCTAATTTACCTAATTCCCATCCCAAGTTATAGGTTGATGTGGTTTTTCCGACACCGCCTTTTTGATTAACAATTGCAATTGTCGTACATTTCTTTTCCATTTAATATCCTCCAAAATTTTGTAAAAAAAAGAGACCCTTTCGAATCTCTATTTACTTCGTCCACCGGGTGGAAAAAGTTCGTTATTAATTTTATGTAAAACACTTTGAGTAAAAGTCTCAGTTTCGTATTCTAGCCAATTGTTATTATTACTCTCTGACGAAAACGATCGGTCAACTGGTTATAGCCGTTTAGTATAAATTTCACGATATAGTCTGCATCCACCTCTATATTTGTATTAAGCATTGCCAGGCGAATCAGATCTTCATTGAGAACCGGAATATGATAGCTCTCTGTTATTTCATCGAACAATTCAAGAAAATCGTGAATAAACAGATCTTTCTTTCTTTCAATATCTGATGGATAACCTTTACTGATTAGTGCAATATTATTATCAAAATTTGGAGCCATACTTAAGAATACTCCAGTTTCAGGATCTCTTAGAAATCCATAATTTTCAGTATGACGATCCATATTAAAACAAATTGTATCTAAAAACAGAATATCCAGGTATTCTCTGGCCATAGCCGCATTCAGTTCCTGAATTCGATTGAAGTTAAACGCATAGTCGACCTCGTCGCCAACAAGACTTCTTGCCGGTTCATAGTTCAACTTTGCCCCATTTGTGAAATCCCGGCTCTTAATTCCTTTGTCCCAGGCTTCACAGTATGCCATACTAAATCCCATTAAGTTTCCTAATTCATGAATAAACAATTCAGAAAACACTTCCAGTTGATTACCCAGCTTATATAACCACCATTGACCATTTTCCAGACGCCAGCACTTTTCAAAAGAACCGATATTTGTCAGTTCCGGTGTACGACTATTTATGATTTCAGGCCGGTTCACCTGATTAAAGCTGTCCGGATCTCCCAACAATGCTAAATTATCAAAATAATTCTGACTAAAGCGAACCTGATTATAATCTAAGCCTGTTTCTTCATCCAATTTGATCCAGTAAGTATCAGTGATCGTTGATCCATTGACTCGCATGGAAACTTCCGCGTCATCAGCACTGGTCAATCTCAAAACCCGTTTTAACAATCGTGAATTAGTCCGGTGCCGATCGATGGCCCGGCTTTCCAGCCACTCTACTAAGCCGCCATTTCGCTGTAAATATAAAGGCAGAAGACCTGATTCAATGGGAACAAGGTCGTCATTGACGATTTGGGCAATTTTTTTATCTCGACTCATTAAATAACCGTTTATTGGCTTCATTCTCCACCTCATTTTGATATTAATACTAACTCTCAACGATAGAAATTATATTATAACATTCTTTCGCGTTGACCGCTTTAAGTTTTCATTACCACTAGTCAAAAGCCGCTCCTCCCATCTTGATCAGCTCCTCCATATGCGTCATCTTCATAGGTTCTACTAATCCTTCCAGTCAGCAATATCAATGGCCACTTGGTTAACCATAAACAGGTTCGTTTCGAGTGATTCATTGTAAAGCATGGTTTGAATGTATGCTTTTGAATTGACAATTCGATCCGTGATATTTTTAAATTTATGAATAATATTGTCAATATGAATTGGCTCCAGACGCATTAGTGCTGCTCTCACTAACTCCTGGCATTTACTGTCACCATTGACCACTGTTGCAGGCGCAAAATACATGTCCAACAAATTCATTTTAATATCATCGATAATTTGATCATTGACTTGTGATTCTCTATTCTCCGAAAACACTTTCGTTTCAAAGTAGAAATCAATCTTTTCAAATTCCGTCAATCCATCTTTCATGCTTAACTCATTTTTAGCCGAGACATTGTTTGACTGACTGAATAGAATCTCAGTATTACTAATATCAGTATTATTTATATTAGTATTATTTAGTCGTTGTTTTGACGGTTCCGGAATCGTCATTTTGACGTATCCAGAATCGTTGTTTTGACGGTTCTGCAACAAATAGCAATTATAATGCATTTCTTCCATCTCTGTGGGAGCTCTACTATTTACTATCATATTCTCAAGAAACTTACCAACATAAATCAAATTTGGTTTTTGTAGTCCCTGTCTTTTTTCCTCAACGAGACTTTTTTCTTTCAATTCATTGAAGAGTCTGGTGATTTTCTTATCCGCAGCACCCATAATTTCCATTATTTCTTTACGGGTGTAGATAATGAATACCCGCCCCAATTCGTCAACCCAGTTATTCTTTCTGGATAAACTTACCCGGTCTAACAGTACCCCATAAAGCAGCTTGCTTTCTGCAGACAGAGTTTTATACACCGGATTAGTCATTAATTCTTTAGGTACTCTAATGAATGCAAACTGGTCTGCATCATACATCGTAAAATAATTCATAGAATCCTCCGCATTTGCGTTATCAGTATCAAAGAATCATGAACTTGGATTAACCCCGCTTTTGCTAATTCATTCAAGCACTTTTTAATTAGCGTTAGCGAATATCCCGATTCATTACTCAGCTCTTCTAAGACCATTGAGTGGCCTTCCATCATCAGCGCAAACAATAGTTTACTATCAGCGCTGATCTTCTGGTAAGAACCGCTGAATAGAAAACGTGGCACCCTAAACGTATTATTATCAATAGCGTTTAAATCATACTCAGTTAGATATTGCATCGTTTTCCCCTTTCTCTTTGATAAAATAAAAAATCAATGCACCCTTAGAAAAAGGCAAATTGATTATTCATTTCCATAGGGTTTAACGACAATCTTTAACATATGTCAAAGATTTAGTGAAAAATAGCAGTCTAAGAATAAATTCGTTGTTTATTTCAGTTGAAATCGGGTATAATTACCGGACAGGATTATTAAACCCTGTCCGGGATTTTTTTATTTGATTGCATTTGACATCGCTTCCCCAATCGAGGGCATACCATAGAGTTCTCCTGGTTAGGGATGGACAGAACTGAATCCCGCTACATAAGCCGGCACCATTAAGCGCTGCATAGCCAAATCTCCCCGTGTCATTGCGCTTATTCTCTACCACGAGAATATTTTAGCAAAACAGATGAATCTATTCCGTTTCGGCGCTTAGCCTCATCGACCGAAGGGATCTTTGGATCTCCATGATACGTGATATAATATAGAACGAAGTCGCAATTCATTCTATATCTTTGTCAATGATCGCCTGATAGTTTTTAACTATCGTACTGGTGGAAAAGCTGGGACTCGAACCCAGATGAATACCGATATTCTTTTCCATAAAAAAGATGCGCAGCATGGAGTCGGTTTATGTAAATGCATTTGATTTGTTCGAAAAGGTCTTATATCAAGCCATATTTCACACTTAATTCCTCTGATTCCTCAATATCAATGATTTGCATACCTAAAGATATAGAAATCATTCCAAGGATTACTCCATATATTCTATTTTCTTCTGCTTTTGTCATAGGCGATTATGGATTGTTTTCTTTCTTTAGTTTTTTCAATGATTCATCGCAGATGTCTAACTGCTCTTTTAATTTTTTTTGTTCGCTGTTTATCATACTTTCACCTCTAATTTTTTTCAAAATAGTGATTATTATATTAACTGATTCGATAATAACGCAATTTCATTACATAACCATGCTTTATAATTCAATACCTGCTTCAACAATTTCTTTTAGTAACTGAATGCAATCTTCTTTGCTTTGAACATCTTAACCATCGGCTTCCATAATGTACTCATTATAAACTTCGCTAAAATACTCATCATCTTCCAGCAGTTCAGACATCATCACTAAATCATAGTCGTAATTGAAAAGAAAATAATGGAAATAGTAATAGAATTCACTCATTCCATGTGCCCGTTGATACCATTGATATGCCAGATCACGTTCATCGCTGCCACTGGAAGACCAGCCTGTCAGGTCACCTATAAAAGACTGAATAAAATCTCCTGAATTTTTAAAACCGGCCTGATATGCTTTTAGTTTTAAATTTGCATACTGTTTATCAGTTAAAGAAATCCTAAAATCTTTTCGAACTTGGTCAGTTTCCACATCTTTATTTTGTTCTTGTACGTATAACGCAAAACCCTGATCCATTGTGTGCCTCCTAAACTAATTTACAATAAATGGTGTTTGCCAAAAATCATCAACTGGAGCAGAAAATAGGTTGTTTTCCTCTAGCAGCTCGATGATATGTTCACAATATGCATCCGTTCCATGAAGATCTTCAGCAACGATTCTTTCCCGGATAACAGTCGATTTACCAGTATTGAGATTCACTCTAACCTTAACTTCTTTCATCATAAGCCGACTCCTTTTTCGTGATTCCATAAAGATCATTCTTCATCGCTTTCACTGCATCAACCAACACCTGGTGATGCAAGGTCTCAAATATTGGAAGAAAGAAAACACGTGGATCTACTTTTTCTGTGTCATCGATAATTTTTCTATCTATGATCATTCCTGTTTTTCGATCATAGCTCGTGATTATTTTTGTAATTTTCAATTCTTCCACCGCTCAATCTCTTCTGTTTATCCAATTTTCTTGGACTTCGAAGTTAAAAAAATATTCGATCGGTTTAGAAAATATGCTCGATATCGAAATCATTACATCTAACTTCGGTGTAGTTCTTCCTTTCTCTATGTACATGTAAGTACTCGGGCTTTTATATCCTAGTAGTTTTGACATATCAGCATAGGAGTATCCGCATTTTTCTCTTTCTTCTTTTAATCTATCTGTGTATATTAATTTCATAACAACCTCACTTTATCCAACATATTTGGACTTCATATTGCAATTATAGTCCAATTTTATTGGACTGTCAACTTATTTCTCAATGATATATTGATTATCTTGAACTTTATTCAAACTATTTGAATAAGTGTTATAATTATGAAAAACCTAGTAGTCAGGAGCCGGGATTTATGAATCTGCGATTGAAAACACTTCGACAACAAAAAAATATTAACCAAGCTGAACTCGGAAAAATTTTAGATGTGGGAAAAACAACCATATCGAATTACGAAACAGGTTATAGTGTTCCTGACCTTGAAACTGTGGTCAAGCTTGCGGATTATTTTAATGTGTCTACCGATTATTTGCTTGGTCGAACTGATTATCCTGAAATGTGCACGGAGCAAATATTCCAAACTACGAATTTACTTGCTGAAAATGAAATAGAAGTCCTTGAGATTCTAAGAAAAGTAAACGATCGTCAGCAGATTAAACTTATTGGCCGTATTGAAGAAATTGTTAAGCAAATTACTAGTGAAAAGACAAATCACAATAATGAAACTGGTGATTTTAAGTCCAGCGCTGCCCCATCTACTCTCTCGAAAAAAGAAGTTGGATAGAATAGCGAAGTTAAGCCTACAACATCACTAAAAGGTTTAGAGGAATGATTGTGAATAGAATTATATTTTTAAGATCTGAAAAAAGTTGGACCCAAACACAATTAGGCTATATTCTCAAAGTCAAAAATTCCGCTATTTTGAAATATGAATCTGAGAAAGTTCCTTTAACAGCTGAAACGATCAAAGAACTTGCAAAAATATTTAAAGTTACAACCGATTATCTTTTGTGTGTTTCTGATGACCCTAAAGAGTATTCTACATATTTTTCAGTGTCCGAAAGTTTGCTTACTGAAAATGAAGAAGAATTACTTGAAGTGTTCAGAAAAGTAAATGAACAACAACAGATTAAACTTATTGGCCGTATTGAAGAAATCGTTAAGCAAATTACTAGTGAAGAAACAAATCACAATGATGAAACCGGTGGTTTTAAGTCCGGCCTTGTCCCATCTACTCTCTCGAAAAAAGAAGTTGGCTAGAATAGCGAGGATATAGTGTGTTGCTAATTTTTGAATCTCAAGAATTCGCAAATTCCCTTGATTTATACTCCTTAATCAACACATATTTATATTTGAAAGGTATTCTTTTATGGATCAAACTTATTCCCTCTCATCGCACTATCAAGTTTTCCCAGAACTATTATATGTACAACCGTCTACTAAAAAATCAATTACATCGAGTGAAGGTGAATTTCAATGAAGCTGAACCATGACTGTGTCCGAGATCTATTACTATACATTGAAGATAACCTCCAGCATGGTTCTTCTTTATGTGCACAGAATGTAATTCTTAAACCTTATGAAAACCATGACATAATTTACACAGCGGTCAAACTTTCTGAAGCAAATTTCATTGAGGCCACAAAAATGAATTATATCAGCGACTTAATTCCTGTTATCCATATCCACTCATTAACATGGGATGGTCACAAATTTCTTGATAATATTCGAGATGATCGAGTATGGGCTGATACAAAAGAAGTGACTGCAGACTTTTCATCAGTATCACTAAGAGTCATTGAAAATGTCGCGGTTCAAATAATCACAGCATTAATTAACAGACAAATTTGTAATAATACAGATCTCAATTTGAAATAACCATCGGAGTTGGCCAATATCAACATTCGACATACACCGATATTACTTAATATTCATTGGAACACTTTCTTGATTAAGATAATCAAAATCGGTATTTCATGAAATATTCTTATAATAGGTTTCTTATTAGCACTAATTATTTAAGTAAAATCATTCATATCAGGATTTTACTTATCCAATATTATATAATGTACACGCTTGTCAAGACACGAAATTAGAAATTTTTAGATAAATCTCCTTTCGCGTTTTGATTAGGCAGC
>NZ_JAXQGA010000032.1:0-19401 GCF_034438075.1 Acetobacterium sp. K1/6
ACATTTTTAGATGTCTGAGGCAACGGTTTTGAGTTTCAAAAAGTATTTAGTGTAACTTTTATGCAAAGTTGAGGATTAATCAATTGCTGGCTAAGAAATACGGGATGAGCATCGAACAGGCAATTGCGGCGAACGCGAATGTCATCAATCCTGCCAAAGAAGTTGGTTTGGATTTCAATTTTGATAAACTGCAGCCGAAAATTGATATAATGATTGACCGCTATCCAAACATTCGGGCAGTTTTATTTCCGTAGCGGTCTGCATATTCAAACGAAAGTAGCTTGCTTTCCTGTAAAGCTGCTTTTACGGTTTTCTGATCGTGATTAAGTTAAGTGTGTCTGGTACCAGGCCAAAAATGTTTCTTGCAATTTGTTGTAGCAGGTTGATAACTTCAATGTGATCTGGCAGTTGACGGTGATTAATTGTATTGAGGACGACGTTGTTTCAAATGACCGAAAAAATGCCAATCACTGACGACAAACAGTTGGAGGCGGAGCGGCTAGGTATCCCTTTATTGAAGGAGAAGGTTGCAAAAAGCAATAATGAGTGGGTGAAAAATGGGTGTTACAGACATAATTGGCCATGCTTAATAAGAGAACCTCAGGCATAAAATTTGCCTGAGGTTTCTTTCACCGTTAGAGTGATGTGCGTCAGGAAAACAGAGCTGATAGTCTTGACGTTTTCTTAACCTCGAAATGATGGGATACAGTATTTCACGACAGATCGGGGTTGCTAATCCATTTCATGCCAGGACATTTAGACTTGTAAGACTCGTTGTGCTGGTGTTTTGATTATCCTGGTATTGTTGAAAAAGAGACAGTAAATCCTGCTTTGTTTTTGAAGTCTGATTCCATTCGGTTTCATCCAGGATACTAAGACTGCCCATGGTTTCACGGATTTGCATGTAATTCTGTGAAATACCTCCATTTGGCGGACTTTCCGAAAACGGGACGAGGCTTTTTATTTCCTCGAGATCAAAGCCGTTGGTTTTGATAGCATCGGCTAAGGCACTGCTTTCGCTAATACTGGCTTCTTGCAATGCGGTGATGATAGCAGTGGCATCTTCTTCGGTGAGTTCAGAAGCATCATATTCTTCAAGAATTGAACTGATGATGTCTTCCTGTTCCGATGTCAGAGAAGTTGCATCGGATGATTCAGATGTAGCACTGACTTCCGGTGGCGGTGGTGGTGGCGGACCTTTTGGTGGCGGCTTTGAACCATCAACCTGGCTGGTTTCACTGGTATCGCTGGATGTCGTTTGCTTGGTTTGATAGGCCTGCCAAAGACTGGCAGCACTACTACTTTGACTGATTGAACTGATCATTTTGGGTTCTCCTTTCATAATAATTTGCAGCAGTAAGGGGGATTACGCCATGGTGAATAGTATCAATTGACGTGCGATGCGGCCATTGACCTGCCATCTGCTGCGGGCCGAGGATAAACTTTCAATAATGAGATGTCGAAAAGCAAATAAAAGTATCCTAATCTGAAGTATAGCGGATGGAACTTGAATAGACATTGAATGAAGCAATTCAAGCCTGGCAGGCAGTAGTGCCAGGAGACTCTTAACTTAAGCCATTTAAAAATACCCAGCAAGTCATAGAATCCTGGGGTCGGATCATGTATAATAATGAAGGAAAAGATGTGAGAATTACGGTTGTTGTGAAGAAAGAAAGAGGCTTAAGATGAATCATGATATTTTATATCGCAGCGAGGAATTTATTTTTTCTTATCGAATTGCCGGTGTGCTGGTAAAGAATGAAAGAATACTTTTGCAAAAACCCCGAAATGACGATGGTTACTCGATACCGGGAGGCCATGTGCGCAGGGGGGAGACTTCCCAGGAAGCTTTGATCCGGGAATTCAAGGAAGAAATCAATGCGGATATTCAAGTTGAGAAATTGCTTTTTGTGGGCGAGAATTTTTTCCCCTGGGGCAATCGACCCTGTCAGCAAATCAGTCTCTATTATCATATTTTATTGCGGGATGATACGCAAATTCCGTTGGAAGGGGTGTTTAAGGTCATTGACGAACTGGAAAATATGCAAATTGATTTGGATTTTTGCTGGATTCTCTTGTCCGAATTAAAAAAGGTGAAGTTTTATCCAACGAATCTCGTAGACGACTTAATTACCCTGCCGGAAAATGTCAAACATTTTGTTTTCAAGCAAGCACCATGAGTCGCCGAATCGATTTTTCTGGCCCCGGGTCATTTGAAATTTTAGTAAAAAATGGAAAGGAAAAATATGATGAAAAGAATCGCAGTGGTTTTGGCTTTGATGGGGTGTTTGTTGCTGGTGACTGGCTGCGAGAGCGAGGCCGAAAAGGTTTCTTACAATTTGTCGCAGCAGGCGGATAACTTTAATGTGATCCGTCAGTTGACGGTGATTAATTGTATTGAGGGCGACGTTTTGTTCCAGATGACCGGCAAAATGTCAATCACTGCCGACACCGCCGACAATCAGTTGGAAGTCATCGTTGAAGATGAGGATGGCAGTTATAAAAAGCATTTTATCGGGTTAAGCGACAACGTCACCTATGTGCTGGAAGATTTAGGTGAGAACACGGTTTCGAAATATAAGTATACCCTGAATTACAATCCGAAGATGTGGATTCCCGTTGAGATTCAGACCATCGATTAGGCGGTCAGAGTCACCGTTCTTGGTGCCACGGCAAACGGTTTTGCCGGGCCAGCCATGACGCCATAAAAAAATGAATCAGATGGATCATGATTTTGGACTGATGATGGGTTTTATTATGACCCTGGGTTTTGCCATGGTCGCGGTCCCGGGGGCTCCCGGCGGCGCCATCATGACGGCCTTGCCATTTTTGTCGATTATCGGCATTGCCATTGACAGTCCCCTGGCAAGTTTGATGATTGCCATCTAGATCAGTCAGGACAGTTTCGCGACGGCCTGCAATGTGTCCGGCGACAATGCCATCAGCCTGATGGTTCAGAAATTCTATGATCAGATGGTTCAAAAAAACCGGCTGGGGTCGCAGCAGTTCCCGTTGAAGAAGTCCCCGTTGAAGTTTGACAAAAACCTTCCCGCCGGGTCCGATGACACCAGCGGGAAGGTTTTTGTGTGCTATGATACATTGTAAATTTTGATACGATCCTAAAGAGCGTTTAGCCAGCGGGTGAGGTCGGTCAGCGGCGGGACGCTGCCGGCGTGTTTGAGTTGACCATTGATGATTAAAACTGGGGTCATTAGAATTCCGACACCCTTAGCAGCCTGTTCGTAAGGCTGTAAATACTGATCCAAAGCGTAAGTCCAGCCAAACTGATTGTAAGGTTCGTAGGGAAGATTTTCCGGGTCATCCCGGCGATCATAACACTGATTCAGTAAAACGGGATCGATGGGTAGATCGAGAAGGCGGGCCACATTCTTTGCGGTGCCCGGGATCAGACCTTGCGTGTGGGCAAAATCGCTGGCTTTCGGATCGGTATAGGCAAGATGTCGCACCGTTGCCGCTTTATTTTCTGCACTTACGATGGTTTCAATGAGATGGGTCAGCAAGCCACATCGGGGACATGGCGGGTTGGTTCCGATAATCCAAATTTCATGCATGTAAAAGGTCTCCTTTTTTCTTGATGTTGCAAAGCTTATTTTGATGATGGATCGATTGTGCGACGGGCCTCTGATAAAATGCCGGCAATAGTATTTTGATAGGTTTCCAGGGTTTCGATCCAATTTTTTAAGCAGGTTTGACCGGAGGGGTTGATGCGGTAGATTTTTTTAGCGGCTCCGGTTCCGTTGACGTCCCATTCCGCCGCAATCAGGTTTTTTTGCTCTAAATGTTTAAGGGTCCGATACACGCCGGTACGGTCAATCTTATCACCGTGGATCATTTTTCGAATTTCTAATTCATGGATAATGCGATACCCATGTAAATTCTGACTGGCTAAAATGGTCAGGATTTGGGGCTGCAATAATTTATCAAGGGTCCCCCCCTGGCAAGAACATTTGGCTTGCTGGTTTAATGAACCTTCACTACTATTAGACATACACTACTACCTCCAGATCAGATTTAACATAGCCTGATTATTTATGCAACCAGTATTTCGGGGTAAGCTGAAAATATTGTTGCAGCTTTGCCGGCGGTTGATGAGGTTGTTTAACTTCCCGCGTTTCATTTTTTTAGTAAAAACCAGTTTTTTTCGTTGTGATGCAATTTGGGCTCAGTTTCTTGCACAAAGCACCATCCGGCGGTGGTTGGCGGGGGGGCCAAAAGATGATACAATAAAGTCAGAAAAAAATGATGAGACCGTGGAGGTAAGATGCGACGTTCAGAACGTGAAGTAACCAGTGAAGCAGAAATTTTGGCAATCATCAGCGGCTGTAAGGTGTTACGGTTGGGCCTGGTGGATGATGGCAAACCCTATGTGGTGCCTTTGAACTTTGGCTATACGATGGCCGGATCGGAGTTGACGATCTATCTCCATTGTGCTCCTAAAGGCCGCAAGCTGGCGGTGCTCGAAAAGAATCCCCAGGTCTGTATTGAAATGGATCGGATGGCTCAACTGATCACCGGGGCCAGTGGCTGTGATTACAGCTGCAATTTTGAGAGTTTGATTGGCGACGGCCAGGCCGTGATTCTGACCGATGGGGCCGAAAAAATAACGGCTCTGAACCAGATTATGAAACACCAGACCGGCCGGGATGATTTTTCTTTTGAGCCCCGGATGGTGACGATGACAACGGTGATTGCGGTGACCTTACAGCAGTATACGGTTAAACGGCACTAATGGAACAGGCTGGGCGAACCGCCAAAGCGGCGCGATGAGCTGTAAATGAACAAATATTAAAGGGTGAAAGCCCAAGCCAGGATAAAAAAATCCTTCCCGCGACTGTCCCATGACAGTGCCGGAAGGATTTTAATTGTTTTACCGGGAGATTCCCGACTAACACGTCACCGTCGATTCCAACGGAGGCTTCATATTCGTTATAATAAACATGAAAATGTGGTTTGTGATGCTGAAAATTATCACTGTATAGCATCCGGATAACAATATTATAAAATCGGCATAACTCTGGTATTTGGCATTTCCTGTATGTTATCTTGATTATAACGCTTATTTTACAGTTTCTCAATAAAAATTGAAGCTGCTCATCAAAGTTCATAAAGACTGGGAAAAATCTTGCTTTCGAAAAATACGGTAAAGACGGGGAAAGGAGAGCAGAAATGCCCTTTCGACAGGCACAAAAAACCCCCCATCCTTTTGCAATTCGCCCTTTAAAGCGTTATAATAAAACCAGTTTAGATGTGAGAGGATAACAGCATGACAGAAATTGAGAAACGTGACGCGGCTAGAGCCTTTGTGACCGACTGGCAGGATAAAGGCTATGAAAAAGGACACAGTCAGCCTTTCTGGCTGGTGCTGTTGCGGGACGTCTATGGGGTGGCTAGACCCGAGCAGCAAATCAGCTTTGAAGATCAGGTGATGCTGGATCATACCAGCTTTATTGACGGCTACATCCCCGAGACCCATGTGTTAATTGAACAGAAAGGGAATGACCGGGATCTGCGCAAGGCCATACGCCAGTCCGACGGCAGCTACTTGACGCCGTTTCAGCAGGCCAAGCGATATTCTGCCAATCTGCCTTATTCCCGGCGACCCCGCTGGATTGTGACCTGCAATTTTAAAGCGTTTCTGGTCTACGACATGGAAAACCCCAATGGTGAGCCCGAGGAAATCCTCCTGGCCAACCTGCACGAGGAAACCTACCGCCTGGAATTTCTGGTCGATGCCCAGAATGAGGCGATCATCCGGGAAATGGAGATTTCCATCAAGGCCGGTGAAATCGTCGGCAAGTTTTACGATGCCCTGCTTAAGCAGTATCGAGATCCCGAAAATCCCGAGTCCTTAAAAAGCCTGAACATGCTCTGCGTCCGCCTGGTCTTTTGCCTCTATGCCGAAGACGCCGGGATTTTTGGTAAGCACGGGATCTTTAAGGATTATCTCAAGCGCTACCTCAACCCCGCCGATGTCCGAAAGGCTCTGATTGAGCTCTTTGCAGTGCTCAATCAAACCGTCGCCGAACGGGATCCATATATGGAACCGGCGCTGGGGGCGTTTCCCTATGTCAATGGCGGGCTCTTTGCCACTGAAAAAATCGAAATCCCCGGCTTCTCCCAGGAAATTGTTGATCTGCTGATTCACGATGCCTCCGAGGATTTTGACTGGCAGGAAATCAGCCCGACCATTTTCGGCGCCGTCTTTGAAAGCACCTTAAACCCCGAGACCCGGCGTTCCGGGGGGATGCACTATACCTCCATCGAGAACATTCACAAGGTCATCGACCCCTTGTTTCTTGATGATTTAAAGGACGAATTTGACCAGCTTAAGGAGGAGCCCGTCGAAAAGACCAGAAACCGCAATCTTTCCACCTTTCAAGAAAAACTGGCGGGGCTCAATTTTCTGGATCCCGCCTGTGGCTCGGGGAATTTTCTGACCGAATCCTACCTGGCCCTGCGACAGCTGGAAAATGACGTCTTAAAAGTGTTGCTGGGCGATCAGATCCGCATTGGTAGCGATCTGCATTCGCCGATTAAAGTGTCGATTCATCAGTTTTACGGCATTGAGATCAACGATTTTGCCGTTTCGGTCGGTAAGACCGCCCTCTGGATTGCCGAAGCCCAGATGATGAAAAAGACCGAGGACATCGTCCATATGCATCTGGATTTCCTGCCGCTGAAATCCTACGCCAACATTATCGAGGGCAACGCCCTGCAAATCGCCTGGGAAACCGTGGTGCCGCCAACAGAACTTGATTTTGTGATGGGGAACCCACCATTTGTGGGCTATTCGCTGCAATCAAAGGCCCAGAAAAATGATCTGCTGGCGGTTTATGTCGATGAAGCCGGTAAACCCTATAAAAGTGCCGGAAAAATTGATTTTGTGGCCGGCTGGTATTTCAAAGCTGCCCAGCTGATGGACGGCACAGGCATCCGCACTGCCTTTGTCTCGACCAATTCGATTACCCAGGGGGAACAGGTGGCCGGGGTCTTTAAACCGCTGTATGAGTGCTTTGGGATTCACTTCGATTTTGCCTACCGAACCTTTAAATGGGCCAGCGAAGCCAGTGATCAGGCCGCTGTCCACTGTGTCATTGTCGGCTTTAGTCAGGCGCCTAACCCGGCAGACAAACGGATTTATAGCGGCGAAGCCATCAGCAATAAGGTGGAACAGATTAATTCCTATCTGGTGGAAGCGCCGGTGGTGTTTATTGAAAATATCAAGAAGCCTTTATGCGACGTACCTGAAATGACCACCGGGAATCGGCCAGCTGATGGGGGACATCTTCTGATCTTTGCTGATGATTATGAATCGTTTATTAAAAAAGAGCCAAAAGCAAAGAAATTCATTAAAAAATTTGTCGGTGCTGCTGAATTTATCAACAACAAAAAACGCTGGTGTCTCTGGTTAGTGGATGCGTCACCGGCAGAGATACGCAGCATGCCCCTGGTGAAAGAGCGGGTAGAACGCTGTCGCCTTGACCGCTTGAATGCGCCGGACGTTGGCAGGCAGAAATTGGCAGAAAAACCGGCATTCTTTCGGGAGATAAAGAACCCGAAATCATATGTGTTGGTACCAAGCACATCATCTGAAAACAGACGATATATTCCTATCGGGTTTCTTGACGACACATCCATTCCAAGCAATTCTACAATCATTTTACCTGATGCCACCCTTTACCATTTCGGTATTCTCACTTCTAACGTCCATATGGCCTGGATGCGTGTCGTGGCAGGGCGGTTAAAAAGTGACTACCGCTACTCCATCAATATCGTCTATAACAATTTCCCCTGGCCCAGCCCCACCGTCGCTCAGCAGGCCCTGATCGAAAAAACCGCTCAGGCCATTCTGGATGCCCGAGCCCTCTATCCCGATTGCAGCCTGGCCGATCTCTATGATGAGATCACTATGCCCAAAGAGCTGCGCCGGGCTCACCAGGCCAACGACAAAGCGGTGCTAGCCGCCTATGGTTTCGATAAAAACATCCGTGAGTCCCAATGCGTCGCCGAACTGATGCGGTTGAATCAGGCGTTGACCGAGAAGTAGCTAAGTAGGTGGGAAGGCATCATCTTACCAGAAGAAGCAACATAAATGGCATGCGTAACTTTGTCAATGCTGAGTGAAAAGATGATCAGAATCGTGTTTATCGTTGAAGGAACCACCGATGAGGATGGTTTGAGCGGTAAAGCGTAAGAGTTGTCTTGGATAGAATTAAAAAAAACTGATCAGAAAAAGTCGTGTTTAATTTAAAATTAAACCGGCTTTTTTTATGTCGAAAATCTAATACTTTCCCTTCACTAGGGCGTTTAAAGCCAGTATCCTAGGATGCTAAAATGAAATCAAATAAAGGAAAGGAGGATTACCAATGGCACTGACGAGCGATTTTTTAACCAAAAAAGTTCAGATCCGATCTAACCATGGCATGGTCGATGGCAAGGAAAAAATCACGACCTGGAACCGGATGGCTTGGTGGGACCACTCACCGAAAACCGACTGTTTCGGGAACAGTTGTCAGTGATTTCAATGGATGGCGATGGCGCCACCCCGCACTTTACCAAGGGCAAATTTGCCTGCGATTGTCAGGGCGCTTATTGTGACGGCTTTCCGGGAGCCATGGATCTGTGGCTGATGCTCAAGCTTGAAGCTCTGCGTAACGCACTGGATTCTCTGGTGATCATTACCTCTGGGCTCCGGTGCGAAATCCGCAACGGCGAGGTGGGCGGCATCCCTAGATCCAAACACCGCATCGGACAGGCCGCTGATCTCTACGCCCCAGGTATTGATATTGAAAGAGTGGCCAGCATCGCCGAAAGTCTGGGGCTCACCACCATCCTTTATCAGGAGCAGGGCTTTGTTCACTGCGAGGTGTAATGAAAATCACTGAAGTCTCACTGGTCTTTGCCCTGTTAGGCGGGGTGCTCGGCCAAATGCTCGGCGGCTTTGATGGGTTTTTACAATGTCTGATCGCCTTTGTGGTGATGGACTACTTAACCGGAGTGCTCTGTGCGCTTCAGAAAAAGAAACTTTCCAGCGCCCAGGGCTTCCGGGGCATCCTCAAAAAAATCCTGATCTTTATGGTCGTAGGGATGGGCCATCTGCTGGATATCACCCTACTGGGCGGAGCCGGTGCCCCCCTGCGGGTGGCGATGATCGGCTTCTACCTCTCCAATGAAGGCTTGAGTATTCTGGAAAACCTCGGACGGCTGGGGGTGCCTTTACCGAAGCGGCTGGAAGCCGTGATTCGGGAATTGGGGGAGGAGGAAGAGAAACACAAAGAATAAATGGTTCTAGATGATAAACAAGCAACGAGTTAATAAACTCACAAGAGTCAATCTTGCGAGTTTATTTTTTTGCCCAATCAC
This sequence comes from Acetobacterium sp. K1/6, assembly GCF_034438075.1. NCBI lineage: Bacteria > Bacillati > Bacillota > Clostridia > Eubacteriales > Eubacteriaceae > Acetobacterium > Acetobacterium sp. K1/6. The sequence goes on from NZ_JAXQGA010000032.1 coordinate 9,385, forward strand.
CGATAAAAACTTTCCATCAATGCCATTAAATGATACAATAGTTCCATTGGAATCGATTAAAGTAATGGTTTGGATAAGTTGTTATCGTTAACGGATTAAGCTGCATGTTGATGGGCGGGGTGAAGATTCTAAAATATAGCAATAGAGAAGCATTGGCTGTGATAGATAGAAGAGAAGACAGCAATGATTTTTTCAGTTCGATAATAAATTTTGATGTTATATATACGTTTACTCAGACGAAATGATCTCCATACCAAATAAAACTCTATAAACATAAGGTGATATATTGAAATGAATAAAATAACTTTCCCACCACCATTTCTAAATTATGTATCAAATAGTCCGAGCTACTTTTCATTACAACGATCAATGTATGATAAAGCTATTGAAAATCTATGTATAGCTGAGTACCAAGAGAGAGCTGATGTATGTAGTAATATTCTGCGTTATAATAACAGTGATGAATACTTAAATTCGGCTAGAATGATTGAAAAGCTGAGTGAATTACCAGAATTGTCTTTTTGTGATGTTGAAAAAATGCTCGAAGATGAAAAAAAAGATCAAGAGACCATTCAATTTCTTGTAGATCATGAAAATTTGTCAACTCTAAAACCAGAAGAATTGTCTTTTATCTACACTGCGTTGGGACTTAGTCCAGAAAAAAACAAAAGAACTTTAAATAACTGGCTTATAAATTTTGATAGTTTAACAGACCAGGAAATAAAAAAAATTGAAGATGCTAAAAATAATAAAAGTGGTCCAATTGGTGGATTAGTAGATATTTTTCGTACTGGATTATTAGTTGATTACGGAGATGGCACAAATTTTATCGATTTAATTAGACAAGGTCGCCAACGCTATTATTATCGTGGTGAAAACGCATTTTATGGCTCCAGTAAGGCTAATTACTTTCGGAATTTTGTTGGTAAAACTGATAAAGATCGTATGAAAATTATCATTAGCCAATTGCAACTATTTAGTTTTATTCGTTTTCTTGAGAAATTTGACATATGCAAAAAATGGTCGTATGGTCAAATTTTTCCATACGCGATTGCACAGCATTATGGGTTTCCAACTAATCTGATGGATGTTACGAGTAATTTAGATGTAGCCCTTTTTTTCGCTTGCTGTAAATATGATAATTATACAAAGAAATGGCTACCTTTAGAACGAACTGATTTTGAAAAAGTTGATTCCAGAAAAAATGTTGCTAATATTGGGGGAGATTCCCGTTATGCTGTTATTCACAGAGCTTTGTCAGAAATTGTTGATTGGGCATATTATGTTGAGAATAAAGGGATTAAATTAACGAAAGTTATGCCTATTGGTTACCAACCATTCATGCGTTGTAATTATCAATATGGGTATCTGATTCGGACGAATAGTGAATATGATATGTATAAAGATCAGACATTTGAAAAATTTAAAATTCCTCTCTCAGAAAAACTCTGCAAAATGGTATATGAAAAAATGGAGCAAGGGGAAAAAATCTATCCAAATGATGGTTTAAGTGAATGTGAGGATATAATTGAAAGCATTAAAAAATCCAAATCCTTTTATCTCTGCGATTTAGAACCAACTGCCAAAGAGTTTTGGCCAAACGCACCCACACCTTATGTCAGAGATAGACTTGAAGATAATGGATGTTCATTTCATGAATACGAAAAAGAATTGAGCCCTAGACGAATTAAACGTATTGCTAAATTAAACAAAAATTGGAGAGGTTTCGATTTTGAAAAACACTACGGTTTTTCAGTTAAAATGAGACCTATGATAACAATAGGCGGAGATACATTAGTTGAAGAAAATATGGATGGAACGTATTCAATAATAAATAAGGGTGTTCACGTACTGCCAGTGCTGGGATCAGATTAACTGAAATTATACTTTACGGAGGAAAGTGCACTTAACTTCAATACGACACTGCAATCAATTCTGATAGCAGGGAAGCTTATCAGTCTATAGAAAGGATACAAATCATTGAAAAAGAGTGAATTTTTAACGAATGATTCCGTGCAGAATTTTATGCACTGGTTGGAAAAGAAAATGGATCGTACGAATTCTTTTAATCACGATTATAATATGAAGAAGCCCATCATGCATTGGGAATGCAATTCAATCTTTTCAGCTTATGAAAATTATTGCTGGTCATTCAGATACAACGATCCGATCAATGGAAGAGTCGTTAACGGTAAAACATTTGATGAAAGTGCATTAGCGTTAACACGGTTGTCACAGGGATTAAGAAAGAGTCTTCAGGATTCTGAACCAGAAGCATGTCGAAAATACTGCTGTTCGATTTTGCAGTGGGGTGGCGTCCTAGCAAATAATGATAAGCGGGTCAATGGACTTGGCATGGAGATCTGCTATTATCTCAAGGAAATCCAAAACAGCATGACCGATGATCGTTCATCCGAAGCGTATTATCAACGTGAGATGATCATGAACTCTGGCTTTACAAAAATCTATTCTTTATATATTGATGGTTTTATTATTTATGATGGCCGAGTTGGTGCCGCTTTGGGGTTGCTGGTGCGGCTTTTCTGCGAGGAGTATTCGCTGGCGAAGGTTCCTGATGAATTGTTGTTTGCCTGGGGCAAAGGAAAAGAAAGCTCCTATCAACGGAGTGCTGTGAATCGGCGTAATCCCGGCAGTGACAAATATACTTTCCCTGAACTGAGTAACAATCCCAAGCGACATACTGAAAACAATATTCGGGCGAACTGGCTGTTGAAAGAAATTGCTGAGCGAACGGATTCCAAATTTAATCAATTTGATGGAGCTTTGAAAATGAGAGCCATTGAGGCAGCATTATTCATGATCGGTTATCAGGTCAACGGTTAACTACTGGTAGCAGGTACACATATACAAAATTATTGCTAATAAATGGAGGAATGAAAAATGTCGAAATGGTCGAAGATAGCAATGTATGGAAAAGCTGCAGTTAAAGTGATTGCACCAAGTGCTTTGGTTCTTATAGAAAAAACAGGTACTGAATTTATTGAAAAACAGAAAAACCTTATAAAAATACCTGATTTAAAAGACGTCTATATTGATGAAGCATTGCGAGTTCTAAAAGACGAACTAAATTTGATTCCAACATCGGCGATTGCAAATCCTAATTTAGCGTATGTTGATGAAAGTGAAAATGAAGTGATGTATTCTGAACCAAGATTCGGCTCGCGGGTCAATCCAGGAACGGCAGTTAAGGTTTACTATCTCACTCAAGAAGTAATTGATAAGAGCAAAAAGTTATTAGAAACCGTTGTTCATGAATTTAAAGTTCCGAGAATCATTGGGGCTAATCTCTATGAAGCACGAGAAGACCTTGAAAGCTTAGGCCTAAAAGTTGCTGTGAAATTAGAAAAACCAAGCTTGAAATTTGTCAGTAAAGACGATGGACAGGTCACTCGAGTCACTTATCCAAATGATCAAAAGATCGGCTCAAAACTAAAAACCGGCGAGCGAGTTCTGATTTATTATGTCAATGAAGAAGTAATCTTAAAGAGTCGGTCTATAAAAGAAAAAATTGATAAAGATCGGCGTGAAATAATCAATAAAATCGGTAAAATTAGTAAAGACGTATCAGATGGTTTTTGCACCGGGGTTGCGGATACGCACAAAACGGTCGTTAAAAAAATCGGCAAACCGTTTGCAAAGAAAAAATCAAGTTCAGATATGAGAAAATAAACGGTTAAGTAGTCGGTGCCAGCACATTAGAGCAGAATATTTTTACAGAGGTATGAAATGAAAATAGAAGTCGGCGAATCATTGATGCTATCGTGGCTGCGGCATGTAAAAGAATGCCAGATCGCCCAGACTAATTGGAAAGCATCATCTCACTGGGAACTGAAAAATCAGGATAAAATCGAACAATTGCTGAAAAATTCTGCAAATTGTTTTAGCAAAAAATTCGGTTATGATCTGTTTAAAGCCAACAGTGGCTTGTCACAGATTTTGGCACAGGCCGAAATTGATGCGCTTGGTATCACATCTGATGGGACACACAGTAAAATTTATGCAATTGATGTTGCCTTTCACGAGGCGGGTCTTAACTATGGTTCGAAAGAGGAAACGGTAACCCGTGTTATTAAAAAATGCATTCGCACGGCGATGTGTATTTACGGGTATTTTGGTTTAAGTAGTGGCACAATCATTTTTGCCTCGCCCAAAATTAATCCGAGTGTTATGATAGCGATCAATGAATGCATGAGTGACATGACTGCAGTTCTAGAGACAGCCGATCTTGATTTTGACGTGCGGATCATTGCCAATGACGATTTTAGAGAGAGCATTCTGGAACCAGTTTTGAGCATGCTTGGTGAGGTTTCGGATACGTCTGAATTATTCATGCGAAGTTTGCAGATGTATAATCTATTTGTTAATACTGAAACCAGAGTCAATAAGAATCAAAGAGCTTCATCGCCTGGACGGATTACGCCAGAAATAGTTAAAATTGAAAATACCGATATTGATGGGCTCAAAGAAATGAAAATTGGTGCGATTGTCAGAACAGTCTTTCGGAGTATGCTTGAAGATGGAGCTGTTTCACATGAAGAAGTTAAAAAAATGCAGACGCGAGAATATTCTAAGGAAACTTTCGATATTCAATTTCCGTTATTATTAAAAACGGAAACAACTGGCGGGATTAAGCCGGTCAGATATTATGCAAACCCTGTATGCATTTATGGCATAAATTATTTTCTCTGTTCAGAATGGTATGAAGTACCCGCAAACAACGATCGACCTTATTTGATGAAGTGGCTTATTTTACACAAAAAGAGCAGGTGATTAATTGCAAAACGTTTACTAACAGCGAAAAAAGATGAGATGATCATAATGCTCATACTTAATGAAAATGAGATTGTCCAGTAAATCAATTAAGCAGAAGCGAAAGGTTGCTAATAGCGGATTGATTGATGATAGTTCGTAAGGTGATCATTAAGCTGGAAGCATTTTGGATGAGTATCATACCATCTTACTGACGCAATCATTTCTCCATATTAAAATACTTTCTGATCAAAATTCAATCAAACGAAATGAATTGACTACAAAACTGATAGAATGCAAAAAAATTGTTGAATTAATCGGAGAGCCGGTTATAAGAAATTTTTATATGATGAAGATAAAAAATCTTGAAGTAGAATATCGGTCACCTGAATTGGGAAAAATCATAGATAATTTCGAAAAACTGGACAAAATTGATCAATCAAGCTTAATTCAGTATATCGTTGAAACTAAAGGAGTAGATAACAAATGATAAAAATTTCATTATCAAAGGAAATTGAAGAAAAGCATTTTAAATATTGTTCAGAGAATATTTTGCCAGGAATTAAGAAAGCGAACCTTTTTTCTGTTGACAAGATAGAATTTAAGTTGGAACCGTGTTTTGATATTCAAGTGTTTAATCAAGAGGAAAAAAACTTTTGGGCCTATATCATAGAAAATTTCGAAGAGATTTCAATTGGTAAACCTGATGTATTACGAAAGCATGATAAAAAGATAAAAAAATTGTTCGCAACAGTTGCAAAGGGTATTGAAGTTTTAAAATCAAAAAATAAAAATACTAAATCATACAGCCAATATTTGTTAGAAAAATTTCGTTATGAAGAGTTTAAATCGGAAGATTTGTTTGACATTCTTTTAAAGAAAACAAAGAAACGGAGTAATATAAAAAATTATTCGTTTGAAGTTCAAAAATTAATGATCAAAGATCTTTTAAAATACTTACCAAGTAAGAAGAGAATAATATATGAATCATTTTTCGAAAATGGTACAATAAAAAATCTGAAGAGATCTGATTTTGAAATAGGGTTTAAAAATTTAGGGATCGATTTGACGATACATAATTTCAAGAATATGATTACTTCAGTAGATGCTTGGTCAGATTATACATTTGTGATGGAAAGTAGCATTCGAGTTTGTCCTTATTGTAACAGACAATATATAACACCGGTGTTTTCTGATAATGGAAAACTAAGAGGAGAGATCGATCATTTTTTACCCAAAAGTATCTATCCGTATTTCTCAATGTCATTGTACAATATGATACCGGTTTGTCATACTTGTAATCACATTAAGGGGGATAAAAAATTTGGATTTGATAGTATTAATCCTTTTGAGGAAAGTTTGAACGATCATTTTACATTTGAAGTGAATCCAGTGACGCAAGAACTCACTATAAAAACTTGTGATAAAAATGATGAAGCAATTAAATTACATATCGATACTTTAAAATTAAAATCGCTTTATGGTTATCATAATAACCAAGCGCTAGAACTTTTGAAAAAAAGGAGTATGTATCCCGACATATATATTATAGAACTATTTAAAGTCTATGGCGAATCGTTTGTTTCAATTGAAGAGTTTAAGGAATTTATAGTTGGTTATATTGCGGACGAAAACCAATTGAATAATGAAGCGTTTTTGAAACTAAGACGTGACATAGCAAAGCAATTAAATTTTTTAACCGAACCTGCTGAAGCTGCTCAAATAAAAGAATTAAAAAAATTGCAAAAAATTTGTAGTGCGAACTGAATTTACAGGAGAGTGTTATAAATCTTTTGAATCAGGCATAGAAAAGGGTTTAGTATGGAATTAATTTACATTTGGATAAATAAAACTAAAAATCAAGTTATAAACGATTGTGGGGTTTGTTTCAACAAATCTTATTTTATTAATTTCAACAAGCATAAACATGAACTAATGATAAGAAAAAACCATGCAAATATCGGTGTGTTAACAGATGAAGTCATAACAGGGTTATCTGCGATTGTGGGTAATAATGGATCAGGTAAAACAACTATTATTGATCATATTTTTCATACTTCATTGATAAAAACAAAAGATTTAGGTATAGAAAATGAGCAGATTAGATTTGAAATAGAAACAATTCAAATCTATGTAAATAAATCAGCAACAGATGAGAAAATAAATGTTTTCTTCAATTTGCCTTGTAGAATAAAATATGATTTAGAGAATCTAAGAGGAGATGAAATTGTAGAATACGATATAAATGAGTTAAATAAAGATTACTACAGTGAGACACGTTCAGATAACTCACATCCAAATTCGATTTCAAAGGTATTTTTAACAAATAGTAGCCAGAAATCAAAATATTCACATGAAGATGGTGATGGGCAAGAGCATAATATTAGCTTGAATCCAAAAACAATAGAAAACTTATCTAGAACATTTTATTCATCAAAGACACAGATCTTCTTAGGTGTAGGGGTAAATAATTTATTTAATAACTTCCAGAAATTCATGATCAGGTCACGTTCGATGGAAACATTTCAATCGCTATGTGATGTTTGCTATTATAACAATTTGAGAAAAGCAAACAAAGATAGTTTTGTAAAAAAAAATAACTATATAAAATTATCAGTAACATCAATTTTGAATAATTCTAAAGACTTTTTAACTGAGTTTTCACAAAAACCATTAGGGGTTGATGCAAATTGGGAAACAACGATTAAAAAAGAAATTCAGAATATTATCTTGTATAGTCCCCAAGAAAAATGGGGATTTATCGAACCGGATCAAATTGAAGACTCATTTACCAAAATTGGTCATTTTAAAAACAGATATGATAAAACTAACATTATTTTGCAATTGATTTTAAATTTAATATTTGAATTGCGATGCTGTGGTTTTATGAGTGAAAATGATATTGAGACTCTAATGGGAATTAATGAGATTGATAAAATTAAAACAACTATAAAAAAATTCGTTGAAAAGTATGAAAAAAAAATTCTTAAAGCTTATTATAAAAGTGCGATCGATGAGATTGAGGAGCTTGAAATTATTCTTAAAGAATGTTCCTGTGTTGCAGATAATCTAGGGTATATCAAATTTGATTGTAATCCGAAAAACGATTTTGAGGAGGACAAATTGGAGAAGCCATGGATTAAGATTTATGAATATATTGAGAATTATACTCGTGCCAAAAGATTTTTTGTTTTAAAATATTTAAATATAACTATTGAACATATGTCATCAGGTGAACGGGCACTATTGAATTTTTTTTCATGGTTGCATATAGTACCATTTTTTGATTCAATTAAAGGTTTTGAAAATGGTAGAATTAATAATAATGTTTTAATTCTGATAGATGAAATTGATTTATATTGCCATCCAGAATGGCAACGACAGTTTATAAATATCCTTATGAATGAATTGAAAGTGGAGTTTAGAGAAAGAAAAGTTCAAGTTGTTTTCACAACTCATTCACCGATTATACTTTCCGATATACCAGATGATAACGTTGTATATCTTGAAAATGCACATGTAGTAAATAGATTTGAAAAAACTTTTGCTCAAAATATTTATACGCTTTATAATGATGCTTTTTTTCTTAGGGAAACGATTGGTGAATGTTCAAAAAAAATTATTGTAGAAGTTGACGAAAATTTAAAACGACATGAGATTAAGCTTAACGAAAACAATTTCAGAATGAATTTTTACGAAGATGATACAATGCAGTATTGCAAAAAAATAACTGCGATCATAGGTGAACCAATTATCAGAAAATCTTTTGAAAGAAGGATAAAGAAAATTGAACAGAATTATAGGTCTGTCAATTTAAAAGAGTTAATTATTCTATTTGATAGTTTAGAAAAAACGGAACGAATGGAAATGATACAGTACATAATTGAGACTAGTGAAGAATAATAATCAATACACTTACAGTGCTAGGAGTAGGCCCCTGTGCTAGGCACAATTAACTTATTGAGCAATCGAGGCATCATTGTTCATGATCAGTTATCAGGTCAATGGTTGACTACAAGTGCCAGACATGCTTTACAAGGATACAAAACGCAAAAATTCATATTTCTGGAGGAAATGATTAATGGTCGAGAACATTAAAAAAAATGAGATTTCAAAAGCTATGATGAATGTTGAATACTATTCTGCTGTTCTTAAAGATGAAGTAGCGTTAGAAAAATGTACAAAACTACCATTAGTAAGTATTGCTGCGTTGGGTACAGCTTTTCCTACCTTGCCTGATGCATTTCGAACCGTTACCCAAACGTTTGAAACCGGTGGAATGGGCTACTACAAGGCTGACTTCCCGGAAGGTGTTTTGGGAGAACTTGTAAAAGCGAAAGATGGCACTGGATTTCGTGGACTCATTCAGGGAGCAAATGGTCAAATTACTGGCCAACCGGTATTTGTACCGGCAGCTGGTAACTCCGTAACCTTGACCACAAAAATGGCTTACGATCCTACGTTGCTGTTAATTGCAGTTGCACTGATAAGCATCGATAAAAAACTGGCAGAAATCCTTGAAACTTCACACGAAATTTTTGAATTTTTGAAACAAAAAGAAAAAGCAAAACAGCGGGGTAACCTGAATGTTTTGGAGGATGTTTTAAATAATTACAAATTCAACTGGGACAATGAAAAATATAAAACCAACAAACACATTCATGTTCAGGAAATCAAACGGGAGGCGGAGCAGAGCATTATTTTCTATCGGGAACGGATCGTTAAAAAAATGAATAAAAAAATAGGGAATCTTTTCATTCATCATGACCAGGATGTCAAAGGCAAGCTGGAAGAAGTTCATGCTGAGCTCAAAGAATATCAACTGGCGTTATATTTGTTTGCCTTTTCGTCCTTTCTTGAAGTGATGTTACTGGAAAACTTTGGATCGGCATACCTTGAAGGTACCGTTCATAAAATAGAGGATTATTCTTTTCAATATCGTGAATTATATACAAAATGCTATAACCAGATTGAAGAATATGTCAAGTCTTCGATCAATTCATCTTTGCTAGAAGGATTTGCATCGATAAATAAATTTGCCGGAGATGCGGTGGCAAAGATTCCCTTTATCTGTGATTCACAGATTGATGAAACTCTGATTGAAGCAAGTAATCAATTGGAAAAATTATGTTCAAGAAAGACTGTACAGACAATGAAGAAATTTGAAAACAACCAAAATAACTGTGTCCATCCATTCATAGAAAATATCAACACCGTTAATAGGCTGTATAATCAACCGATGGAGCT
>NZ_JAXQGA010000033.1:0-16245 GCF_034438075.1 Acetobacterium sp. K1/6
GAAATCATGAAAATGCCCGGGTTACCAAAAGTACCTGCCGCAGAAAAAATTGATGTTGATGAAAACGGCGTAATTGCTGGTTTATTCTAGAAAAAATGATGCCGACAAGGATTCTGTCAGAACCCTTGTCGGTTCAATAAGAACGACTAAATAATATACAAAAGATTGAAGTGGAGTTAGCAAATGGAATTTGATGCAGTAGGAACCAATCTGAGTTCGATATCAGAAAAAAAATGTACAGAATTTGTTGAAGCCCTATACAGTAAAGCAGCTGTTCCGGGCGGTGGTGGTGCAGCTGCTTTAGTTGGAGCAATCGGAACGGCATTAGCCGGAATGGTTGGTAATCTAACGACTGGCAAGAAGAAATATGCGGAATATGAAGACGATATTCAGCGTATTTTAAAAGAATCGTTGATTCTTCAAGATCGTTTATTAGCAATGATCGATGAAGACGCAAAAAACTTTTTGCCGTTGTCCAAAGCTTATGGCCTTCCCAAAGAAACTGAAGAAGAAAAAGCTTTTAAAGAAAAAACTTTAGAAGAATGTACAAAGGTAGCGTGTAGCATCCCGCTAGAAATTGTTGAGGTATGTTACAAAGCTGTTTTAATCCAGGAAGAATTAGTGGGAAAAGGTTCTGCCTTAGCGATTAGTGATGTCGCCTGTGGGGTGCAATGTTTAAGAGCAGCGATGATCAGCGGCTGGGTAAATGTTTTAATTAACATTAAAACAATAAAAGATCAAGACTATGTCGCAGACGTTAATAATAGAATCAAGCCAATGTTAGAAAAAGGTATAAAAATCTGTGATCGCGTTTATGCGCAAGTTGAAAAACAACTTTCATAAAGAGTTAAGTCCAAAAATTTTGAATCAAGAGGAGTATTATAATTATGGCAGCAAAATTATTAAGTGGAAAAGAAGTAAGCGAATCAGTATTGGCTCAAGTACTAAAGGATGCTAATGAATTAAAAGGCAAAGGCATTCAGGTAAAAATGGCGATTATGCGAGTTGGCGAAGACGCCGGTTCTATTTCTTACGAAAAAAGCATTATTACCCGAATGGGAAAATCAAATATCGAAGTTGAATCTGTTCAATTCCCAATTGATGTAACAGAAGCTGACTTCATTGCGAAGCTTGAAGCAATCAATGCAGATAAAAACATTCATTCTGTTTTAATCTTCCAACCGCTTCCAGATCAAATTGATGCTGATAAAATCAAATATATGTTAAGCCCTGAAAAAGATCCTGATGCCCTTAACCCGACTAATCTGGGTAAGTTGATGATCGCCGATGAAAGAGGATTCTTCCCATGTACTGCTGAAGGCGTTATGGAAATGTTCAAATTCTATAACATTGATGTTAAAGGTAAAGACGTTGTTGTTATTAATAACTCTAACGTATTGGGAAAACCGCTGACAATTATGTTAACAAATGAATTTGCGACCGTAACGATGTGTCACGTTCATACAAAAGATACCGCTTCCTTCACTAAAAAAGCAGATATTGTTGTCACCGCTTGTGGTATTTATGGTTTAGTTAAACCAGAAATGTTAAGTGAAGATTGTATTTTAATCGATGTGGCAATGTCTCAGATGAAAGACGAAAATAAAGAATTTGTTTTAAATGCAGAAGGCAAAAAAATCCGTGCAGGAGATGCGCATGTAGACTGTTTAGACAAGGTTGCAATGATTACTTCGGCAACACCGGGATGCGGCGGCGGAACTGGCCCAATCACAACAGCATTACTGGCAGCTCATGTCATTAAAGCTTGTAAAATGCAAAGCGGATTACTATAAATTCCCAAAAATCAAAGGAGGTATACAATTGGAGGATTACACGAAGTTTAAACTAAAGAGAAAGGAAGAGCTTGAGGCAGTTCTAACCGACAAAGATGATTTGTTTGTTATCGCTTGTAACAAATGCTTTAAAGAACTCGATAGCTTTGACGAGCCGGAGTGCGGTTTGTTTGAAGCGATTGCCAAAGAACAAGGCAAGACGATCGTCGGCTCAGCTCAAATCGATTTTCTGTGCAACGAACCGTTGACATCGAAAAGCTTTGAAGAGCTTCTTCCGAAAGAAGCTAAAAATGTGTTTGTTATTTCATGTGGTCTGGGTATTCAGACAATTGCAGGATTGGCTGAAATCCCAGTATATGCTGGCAGCGATTCCGTTATTGCTGATGGCCATCATGGAATGGCATTAACAACGACCTTATGCGATGCATGTGGACAGTGTTACTTGAACTTGACCGGCGGGATCTGCCCAATCGTTGATTGTTCAAAGAGTTTGTTAAACGGCCAATGCGGCGGCGCCAAAAATGGCAAATGTGAAGTAGATAAAGAAATGGATTGCGGATGGCAGCTTATCTATGATCGGCTAAAGAAACAAGGACGTTTGCAAGAATTATTGGACCAGCCAGTGGAACTTCGGGATTATTCCAAAGTCAACTACAAATTTATCGACGAATACGTGAAATCTGTTCGGGAAGAACGATATGAAGGTTACTATGGCGGAATCCACCCAACTGAGTGGAAAGAGTTAAGTGAACACTGCTCATTGGTACGTTTCCCGGAACCGGTAAATGTCGTAATTCCAATGTCGCAACATGCCGGTGCGCCCGCTGAACCGATTGTAAAAGTTGGACAACAGGTAAAAATGGGTCAGAAAATTGCTCAAGCAGTAGGCCTTATCAGTAGTGGTATTCATGCCAGTGTCAGCGGTACCGTTGTTGCCGTTGAACCGCGACGACATCCAATTAGCGGTCTTGACAGCTTAGCCGTTGTCATTCAATCAGACGGTAAGAACACCCTCGACGAGTCGGTAAAACCGGCTGGAGAACTTGATAAACTTTCTGCTGATGAAATTATTGAAATTGTCCGTGAAAAAGGTGTTGTCGGTATGGGTGGGGCTGGATTCCCAACGGCCGTTAAACTTAAATCACCTAAACCAATCGAACTGGTATTACTTAATGGCTGTGAATGTGAACCAATTTTGACAGCCGATCATCAGGTGCTATTGGCGTATGCTGATGAAGTGATCTATGGTTTAAAAGCCATGATGAAAGCATCCGGCGCACCAAAAGGTGTGATTGCCATTGAAGACAATAAGCTTGATGCAGTTGAATTACTGCAGGCAAAAACAGCGGATATTGATAACATCGAAATCGTGGTTGCCAAAACCAAATACCCCCAAGGGGCTGAAAAAATGCTTATCAAACGGGTTATGGGTAAGACCGTGCCAAGTGGCGGTTTACCAATGGATGTTGGCGCAATCGTATGTAACGTCAGCACTGCCAAAGCGGTATCAGATGCAATCCAGTTAGGCATGCCGCTGGTTGAGCGCGTGATGACTGTCAGCGGAAATCGGATGAATAAACCCGGCAATTACTTAGTCAAAATTGGGACCTCTATTAAAGAAATTGTCAATCATTGCGGCGATGTAGTCGGCGACGATGTTACGATTAAAATCGGTGGTCCAATGATGGGATTTGCCCAGGAAAACCTTAATGTTCCGATGTTGAAGTGTTCCAATGGGATTATTGCTGTTGAAACGACGGTTAAAGAGGCGGTCGAATGTATCAAGTGTGGACGTTGTGTTGACGTTTGTCCAATGGAATTGCGACCACTGTATTTCACTAAATACGCACTTTCAGAAGACTGGGAAGGTATGAAAACACAAAATGCCATGGATTGTATTGAATGTGGATGTTGTGAATATATCTGCTCATCAAAAATTCCAATTGTTGAGCGAATTAAAATTGGAAAAACTGCCATAAGGGAGGGTAAATAAAATGCTGATTACCCAACTAAAATCAAAAGAAACAATCGAAGCACTGGCAAAAGGAAAAACAGTAATCATTAACTGTCATGGTTGCAAAGAAGTATATTTCGCTGAACATGAAGCGGATGAACTACAAAAAGACCTAAGCGGCGTGACTCAGATTATCACAACGGATTACATCTGTAACCCGGATAATCTAAAATTACAATTACAGAAACATACCGATGTCATTAATGCGGCCGATACCGTTCTGGTGTTTTCCTGTGGCGTTGGGGTTCAGACTGTTGCCGCTTTATTTGAGGGCAAAAGAGTCTATTCCTGTTGCGATACCTATCCATTACCGGGATTCCAGGGAGTCACACCACTCAATGTTGATTGTGGACAGTGTGGCGAATGCTACCTTAATGGTACGGGCGGGATTTGCCCAATTACCGCGTGTTCGAAAAGTCTGCTCAACGGCCAATGTGGCGGCGCCAAAGAAGGCATGTGTGAAGTTGATAAAGAAATGGAATGCGGATGGGAACGAATTTACCGAAAATTGGAAAAACTGAATAAGCTGGATAACATGAAATATGACACCCCAAAAGTGCGCAACTATTGCAATCCAAACGCAGAAGAACCAATAATTTAAGAAGATTAGGAGTAATTATAAATGAGAATAACTGAGTTGTTTCAACGTGGTGAGTTTGTATTAACTGCAGAAGTAGGACCTCCAAAAGGGATTGAACTTGATCACCTGATTAAAGACGCCCATGAGTTTTTAAAGACCCGAGTTCATGCATTGAATGTAACGGACAATCAGTCCTCAGTCATGCGGACCGGTTCGCTGGCAACCTGTAAGGTTTTAAAAGATGAGGGACTGCTTCCAATCTTTCAAATTACCTGCCGTGACCGAAATCGTATTGCCTTACAGTCTGATGTATTAAGTGCGGCATTACTAGGCATTGAGAATTTATTATTATTAACCGGTGATTACACCACATTGGGAGATCACCCACAAGCAAAACCTGTTTTCGATCTGGATTCGGTGTCATTGACTCATGCGGTAAAACGGATAGAAGAAGGCTTCGACATTGCTGGCAACGCCATTGATGGCGCGCCGCCAAAGTTTGCTAAGGGTGCTGTTGTGTCACCATGTAGTGACTCTGTCGATGTTCAATTGGCCAAAATGGAAGCAAAGGTAAAAGCCGGATGCGAATATTTCCAGACTCAGGGCGTTTATGAGCCAGAAAAATTCATTAAATTTATGGAACAGGCAAAACAATTTGGTGTTCCCGTTCAACTTGGACTGATCATCCCCAAAAATGTCGGCATGTGCCGCTATATGAATGCCAACGTAGCTGGTGTTCATGTTCCCGATGACATGATTGAAGAATTGAAAGCGGATAAGGAAAAAACAAAAGCAGGCGATACTGGCGTAGAAATTTGTGCACGTCTGATCAGAGAGTGTAAAGAATATGCCCAGGGCGTTCATATTATGTCATTAGGCTGGGAAAATAGAATCCCAGAAATTCTTGATATGGCTGGAATTGCACCAATAACGCCACAAGTATAATAAGACGTTTGCGTAAATAAAAAGATGTTAATCGACTGTCATGTTCATTGTGGTTTGGGTCAGTTCAAAGGATTGCGTAGGTCTGATATTGCCGATGATTTAGCAGTAGAGACGATGAAAAAACATATCCAAAGCTATCAAAATATAGGGGTACAGGCAATCCGTGATGGTGGGGATGGTTCAGGAATTGGAATAATTCTCAGAGATATTTCAAAAGATTCCAATCTTTTAGTTAAGACACCCATCCGAGCTTTATATAAGAAAGGTCATTACGGTGATTTTTTAGGGGACTCCGTAGATAATCTAGAGGATGGCATTAAAAAGATGAATCAACTCATCAAACAAAAGCCGGACTTTATCAAGATTATTCTTACCGGTATCATGAGTTTTACCGCATTTGGTGCTTCGGGACCGGTGGGTTTCTCTAAAAGTGAATGTTCGAAGATGATTGATCATGCCCATCAAAAAGGGTTATCAGTCATGGTTCACGCCAATACACCAGAGGGTATTATGATCGCTTTGAGATCCGGAGCAGATACCATTGAACACGGTTATGGGATAAATGATGACTGTCTCCAGGCGATGCGTGAGAGTCGCGTTGTTTGGGTGCCGACCCTGGCACCGTTTGCCAATATTGCCAGATGTGATGACGGGAACCCACTAAAAAAATATCAGAAAGTATCGGAAGCTTATTTTAGACAACATCAGTCGATGGTAAAAAAAGCAGATGCAATGGGTGTGAACATTGCATTGGGAAGTGACTCAGGCGCGACGATGGTTCCCCTGGGACAAGGCACTTTGGATGAGCTTGGTTATTTACTCGACTGTGGATTGACAAAAGAAAAACTGGAAAGCATTGGAAAATGGGTTATCGACCTCTAATCGTGCTTAAGCTTAAAAGAATCCCTGTAATTTTTAAATTACAGGGATTCTTCCTTTTAAATTGATATATAAATCTGTTTGTTTTTAAGACCCCGGGGTAAAATAGTAATAAGTAATATTAATTGGATGGTGTACATATGCTATATGAAAAATTCGTAGAATGCCTGGAAAATGATGATAAACCCAATGCGGTGCGAATTGCTTTGGATGCACTGGAAACTGGGAAGGTTGGACTGGTGGAGCTATACACTGAATGGTTAACGCCGGCCCAAAATAAAATGGAGCTGGAAGAAAGAAGAGAATCAGTGGCAATCTGGAAAGAACATTTTAGAACTTCCGTAGTTCGGACCGTCATTGAATACTGCTATCCCCGGGTGGTCAATGATGGCTTACAAAACAGTGATAAAAAGGGGCGAAAGAAAATCCTGATTTTTTGTCCAGCTGAAGAATATCATGATGTTGGTGCCCGGATGATCGCTGATTTTTTTACCTTATGTGGTCATCAGGTCTATTTTTTAGGTGCCAACACGCCACCGGAAGCCCTTTTACAAGCGATGGTCAGGTTACAGCCAGCGGTCATTGCCATGGGGGTCAGTAATTACTTTAATCTGGTTGTGGCCAAGAGAACAATAGAAGATGTCAGAAAAATTCTGGGCAAGGATACCAGCATCGTTTTAGGCGGAGCCGCTTTTAAAGAAAATCTGGCGGTGGTCAAAGAAATCGGCGGTGATTTTTATGTGGACAGCTACAATGCAGTGGCAAGAATAACGGAAGGGTGGGAAATAGATGAAACTGGCATTTGATATCGCCCTTCGTTTTTTAAAATCAAGCAAGGCACAAACAGCCCTCATTGTGTTGGGGATCGCCATTGGGGTATCGGTACAGATCTTTATTGGGTCGTTAATCACAGGGCTTCAAAAAAGCCTGGTTGATAAAACTGTCGGAAGTGCCGCTCAGATTACGGTCTCTCCCAAAGAAGATGGTAATTATATTCTAGCCCCCCAGGCAAAAATCAAAACAATTAAAGCTGCGAGTCCAGATGAGATCATACACCCGGTGGCGGTTATTCAGGGTCCGGCAATTGTAAAAACAGCCGATCAGTCGACAACAATTGTGATGAGAGGCTTTGATTGGGATGCAGCCCAGGGAATTTATAAATTAACTGATCGGCTTGTCAAAGGAAAGCTGGGAACGAATGAAAATGACGTCATTTTAGGTGAAGATCTTTCCGAAAACCTGGGTGTGAAGATCGGAGATACAATTGAGATGCTCACCCCCTCAGGAAAGACAGGAAATTTTCTGGTGACCGGTTTTTTTGATCTACAGGTAAAATCGCTAAATGAATCTTGGATTCTGACAAATGCCGGTACCGCACAGGCATTCCTGGAAACCGGAGAAGGCGTGTCGCAGATCGAAATGCAGGTAAGTGATGTTTTTGCTGCCGATGAAGTGGCAATGTTGGTGGAGCAGCGTTTGAAAGACAACACCTTAGTTGTATCCAATTGGAAAGCAGAGAATGAGGCCTTGTTATCGGGACTCTCAGGTCAAACCGCCTCAAGCCTGATGATTCAGGTTTTTGTGCTGATATCAGTGGTTTTGGGTATTGCCAGTGTATTGGCGATCAGTGTGGTACAAAAATCGCGACAGATCGGGATATTAAAAGCCATGGGAATGCATAATCTCAAAGCCAGTCTGGTTTTTTTGTCTCAGGGATTTTTGTTGGGTATTTTAGGGGCTTTTGTCGGTATCGGACTGGGAATCGGACTAAGCTGGTCATTTGCCACCTTTGTCACCAACCCGGATGGATCTTCTCTGGTTCCTTTCTATATTGATTGGCATTTTATCGGTATTTCAGCGGGAATTGCCATTGCAGCTTCGACACTGGCGGCCTTAATACCGGCCATTCGAGTGTCCAAGTTGGACCCCATGGAGGTAATTAAAAATGGATAATTGTGTGGTTGAAGTAAAAGGGGTATCAAAGGTCTACGGTAAAACGATCAAGACAGTTGCACTGGATAAACTTGATCTTGGATTTAAAACAGGTTCGTTTAATGCCATTATTGGTGAGTCCGGCAGTGGCAAAAGTACCCTTCTCAATATTATGGGAACCTTGGATCGTCCGACTAAAGGGGACGTGATTATTAACGGGGTATCCACCAAAAATATGTCAAAAGGACGTTTGGATGATTTGCGAAACGAAACATTGGGTTTTGTTTTTCAGTTTCACTATCTGCTGCCGGAGTTTACTGCCCTGGAAAATGTGTTGATGCCCTATCGGATCGCCAAGGGTAAAGCAGATAAAAAAAGTCAGGAAAGGGCAAAGGAAATACTAAGCCTGGTAGGACTAGAAAAGGTCGAGAACAATTTAGCGACAAATATGTCGGGAGGGCAACAGCAACGGACCGCCATTGCCAGAGCACTGATGAATCAGCCGAAAATTATTCTTGCTGACGAACCCACCGGCAATTTGGATTCTCAGACTACCGACAGTATCTATCAACTCTTCCGTAGAATCAACCAGGAGTTGGGAACCACCTTTGTAATTATCACCCATGATCGGCGTGTTGCCGAAAAAGCGGATCGGATCATCGAAATTTTGGATGGTCGAATTTCGCTGGATATCGTAAAATAATGGATAAATTTAGTACCAAATAGGCGACTTAATCATTTGTTATCCAATAATTAAGGTGGATTATCGCTACTTTTATTGATTTTGATAATTATTGCTGGTAATCAGATCAATCATCGTATAAAATAGGGAAATAGATAATGATCATGCATAAAACTAGGGGATAATCAATGAAAAAAATTATGATTGTACGTCCCAATGATTTTGTTGATATTTCCCTGGAAATTCCGGGAATCATTACGGATGTGAAATACTTTACAGGGGATAACTTTGTCGGTGAACGAATCGATGGTTATGAAACGCCCAGGATTTTATTAACTGAAAAAGCAACAATCGCATTGGAACGTGTGCAAAAGCAACTTATGGGAGACGGATTTGGATTAAAGGTTTTTGATGGGTATCGACCCAAGCGGGCAGTCGATCATTTCGTGCGATGGGGTAATCAGCAAGAAGATGGGAAGACCAAAAGCATCTACTATCCAGATAAGACGCGACAAGAAGTTTTCGAAGGGGGCTTTATTGCCCCGGAATCTTCCCACACTCGGGGTAGCACGGTGGATCTGACAGTGGTAAACATAAAAACCGGGATTGAAATTGACATGGGTGGTATTTTTGATTTTTTCTCAGAGATCTCCTACAGCGATTACGACCATCTTACCCTGGAACAGAGTAAAAACCGGGTTTTGTTGCGTTATCTGATGCGTTCGGAGGGGTTTGAACCGCTACAGCAGGAATGGTGGCATTTTACCCTCACGGAAGAGCCTTATCCCGAAACCTATTTTGACTTTCCAATTCAAGTCTGAGTGGTCTTTGTTTTTATCGGCTGGCAAAAGAAGGGATTCAATTTCTAAATGATCCTCTTTTAATCGGAAATATTACATTTTATTAATGAATTGTCAAAAAAATGTGATATAATGATAAAATTAGAGAAAAATACGATATTATTAGGAAAGAAGTGAAGAAAATGAGAAAGAGAAATAAAACACTCTTAATTGGATTAGGTGTGTTATTCGTGATTTTTGCCATTCTGTTATCACTGAACCGATTTTATGTTGATTATCTTTGGTTTGTGGAAATGGGATATACGCAAATTTTCTTTAAAGAATTGGTGACAAAAACACAAATAGGTATTCCGATCTTTATCGGATTGATACTTATTTTGTTTTTTTATTTAAAATTGCTTAATCGCATTTCATCAAAGTATATTGGGAGTGTTCAGAAAGCGACAAAAAAGCAAAATATCATTGCTATTGCAGTGAGTGGTTTGGTCGCATTTTTTCTTACCATTATGATTGCCGACCAGCTTTGGTACCAAATACTGGAATTTGTCAATCAGACTCAATTTAATCTGACAGATCCGATATTCAACCAGGATCTGGCTCTTTATTTTTTTGGTTTGCCATTATACCAGGAAATTTTTTCAATATTTATTGGATTTTTCGCAACCATTGTGGTGCTGACGTTTTTATATACAGCATATATTCTTTATCAGGGAAAGAAAATCGAATTCAGCCGGGAACAAGATCTGGATTCCATTAAAGACAATGCCAAGGGGATATTCAAATCCTATCTTGAGATCGCATCCAAGCAGATTGGTATCTTTTTAGGCGTGCTTTTTTTAATCCTGTCATTGGGAAGCTTTATGGAAGCTTTTCAGTTGTTGTATTCGACGTCGGGAATTGTCTATGGCGCCGGTGCAGCAGACATTGATATCGGACTAAAGGTCATCATCGTTAAAGGTGTCTTATGTTTGGTTCTGGCGGTCATATCGATCGTTGCGGGTTATCGGAAAAAGTATTTATTAATGGGGGCTGGTCCGGTCCTACTAATTGTTGTGGTAATTCTGGGTGGAGCTGCCCAGGGCATCTACGAATCTCTGGTTGTTATCCCCAACCAATTTACAAAAGAAGAGCAGTATATTGCCAATAATATCGATTTTACGCAACACGCCTATGATTTGGCGAATGTGGAAACGAAAGAGTTTTCAGGGACTCAGGAAATAACGGCTCAGGATATTAAAGAAAATCAGATTACGATCGATAATATACCCATTAATGATCAAATCCCAACTCAGGAAATGTATAATTCCCTGCAGGGGATTCGTAACTACTATCAATTCTATGATGTCGATGTGGATCGCTATTTTGTTAATGGTGTCTATACCCAGGTCTTTCTGGGTACCCGGGAAATGAACAATAACTTACTGCCCGATGAAGCAAAAACCTGGGTTAATCAGCATTTGAAGTATACCCATGGCTTTGGCGTGGCGGTGTCTCCGGTAAATAAAACCAATAATGTCGGACAACCAGATCTAATTGTCAAAGATATTCCGCCAGTTACGGATGTGAGTGAGCTGATTATTGACGAACCCCGGATATACTTTGGCGAAAATGATTATGACTATGTGGTTACAAACTGTACCACAGCAGAGTTTGATTACCCTCAGGGGAATGATAACCAGGAGGTGACCTACACGGGAACAGCGGGAATAGAGATGTCCTTTATTAATAAATTGGCATTTGCGCTCTACCATGGGTCATCAGAACTGCTTTTGGCAAATGAAATTACCGATGAGAGCAGAATGCTGATCCATCGGAATATTTCAGAACGGGTCTCAACGATTGCGCCATTTTTAAGCTATGAGAGCGATCCTTACATGGTGATCTCAGAAGGTCGTCTGTATTGGATTGTTGATGCTTTCACTACCAGTGATCGCTACCCTTATTCACAACCCTTTGATAATGCCGGCAATAATTATGTCCGCAATTCAGTCAAGGTGGTTGTTGATGCCTATAATGGCGACGTGACCTTTTATAAGGTTGATGACGAACCGGTACTGGAAACCTACAGCAAAATATTCCCGGGATTTTTAAAAGATCTCTCTGAAATGCCGGAAGGAATCAGAGCACATCTGCGGTATTCAAAAACCATGTTTGATATTCAATCGGATATTTATAAAACCTATCATATGTCAAATGCCCGGGTCTTTTATAATAAAGAAGATCAGTGGGAAACCGCGACCCAGTTTTATGAATCAGAAAAGTCGGAAGTACCTGTAGGGTCAGCTTATACGATTATGAAGTTGCCGGATCGGGAAGCAGAATTCATGCTGACGGTACCGTTTACCCCTAAAGATAAAGATAATATGATTGCCTGGTTGGCAGGCGTGTCGGATGGTGCTGGTTATGGGCAGTTGATCCTGTATGAGTTCCCTAAACAGCAATTGGTTTATGGACCGATGCAGATTGAACAGCGGATTGATCAGGATACGATTATTTCACCACAGTTGACGCTTTTAGGTCAGCAGGGCTCTCGGGTTCTGCGCGGGAATCTGATGTCGATACCGATCGAAAATGCGATTATTTATGTGGAACCAATCTACATTCAAGCATCTGGTGGTGACAACAATCTGCCGGAATTAAAAAAAGTGGTGGTTTGTTACCAGAACGAAATTGTCATGGCTGACTCTCTGGAACTGGCATTGGCACAGGTTTTTGACATTCAGGAAATACTAGATGACAACGCAGTACCTCAAAGCACTGGTGGTAGCACATCCACTAATGCAGAATTAGTGGTTAAGGCTAATAGCCTATTTAAAGAAGCTCAAGAAGCCCAAAAAGCCGGTAACTGGGCAGGATACGGTCAGAAAATAAATGAGTTGGAACAGGTTCTGGCTCAGCTTACGCAACTTTCTGGCGTAACTCAATAGGAGATAAGATCATAAGTTATAAAAGCAGGAGGATAAAATGCTCGATATAAAGCGCATAAGAGAAAATAAAGAAGAAGTTCAGGCTGGCTTGGACAAACGCGGTCAATACGATTTAAGCGCAATTACCGCTTTAGATGAAAAACGCCGGGAAACATTGGTTCAAGTTGAAGAAATGAAGAGCCGTCAAAATCTGGTGTCAAAACAAATTCCGGTTTTGAAAAAAGAAAACAAGGATTGCTCCGAGATATTTGCAGAAATGAAGGAATTGTCAAACAAGATCAAGGAGTTGGATACGGCAGTTAAAGCAATCGATGATGAGATCAAAGTTTTATTGCTGAATTTTCCGAATATTCCCAATCCTCAAGTTAAGGTTGGGAAAGACGATACTGACAATCTGGAAGTCAGAAAATGGGGCGAACCCAGAAACTTTGATTTTGAGATTAAAGCCCATTGGGATATTGGGGTAGATCTGGACATCCTGGATTTTGAACGGGCCGTCAAAATAACCGGCGCTCGATTTAGTATGTTTAAAGGCGAAGGAGCCCGTTTGCAGCGGGCTTTGATTAACTTTATGCTCTACACCCATTGCGTGGAGCATCAGTACACTGAAATCTCTCCACCATTTATGGTGAATCGGGAAAGTATGACTGGCACCGGGCAATTACCTAAATTTGAAGATGATGCCTTTCATTTGCCCAGCAAGGACTTTTTTCTGGTGCCAACTGCAGAGGTGCCGGTAACCAATATCTATCGCGACGAAATATTAGCAGAAGAAGAACTGCCAAAATACTTTACCGCCTATACGCCTTGTTTCAGACAAGAAGCGGGTTCGGCAGGTCGTGATACCCGAGGATTAATTCGTAATCATCAGTTCGACAAGGTGGAAATGGTTAAATTTGTTCATCCCGATCGATCTTATGAAGAACTTGAAGCTTTAACAAACAATGCCGAACAAATTTTAAAACTACTGGGGATTCCTTATCGGGTAGTTGAATTATGCACGGGAGATCTGGGCTTTAGTTCGGCGAAAACCTACGATATTGAAGTATGGATGCCTAGCTACAACCGCTATGTAGAAATCAGTTCCTGTTCAAATTTTGAAGACTACCAGGCCCGACGGGCTAACATCCGCTTTAGAGACGGTGAAACCAAAAAAACCCGGTTCTTGCATACCCTCAATGGATCAGGACTGGCGGTGGGTAGGACCTTTGCTGCAATTTTAGAAAATTACCAACAAGCGGATGGTTCAGTTTTGGTTCCTGAAAAGTTGGTTCATTACATGTGGGGAAAAACTGTTATTGGCAAGTAAACCAAGCAAATAATGTCTATAGAAAAAAAGTTATAGAAAAAAAGTTAAAAAATAATTAATGACACCTGTGATTAAGAATGAGTATCGTGTCAGATGGAGGAATAAAATGGGAATAAACGGAAAAGAATTAGTGATAACTGAGGATGGCTTTAATGCCATAAAAAAGGAACTGGAGTATTTGAAAACAGTTAAGCGCCACGAGGTTGCGGATCGCATTAAGACCGCCCGGGAATTTGGTGATTTAAGTGAAAATGCCGAATATGATGAAGCTAAAAATGAACAGGGGTTTGTTGAAGGCCGAATTTCGGAGTTGGAACACAAGCTGAAAATAGCAGTTGTTATTGTTGACAAAGATATCCATACGGAAGACGTTGGCGTTGGCAGTATCGTTAAAATTAAAAACCCATTATTGGACTTTGAAGCCGAATATAAAATTGTTGGATCGGCTGAATCTGATCCCAAGAATAACCGCATTTCCAATGAGTCTCCGATTGGGTCTGCGCTGCTTGGAGCCAAGGTAGGCGATACGGTAAAGGTTCAAATTCCTGACGGTGAAGCAGCATATCAAATTTTAGAAATACGTAGATAGGGGAGCAGACATTGACAACAGAAAACCTTAGTGAACTTCTAGAGATTAGAAGAGATAAATTAAAAAAATTACAAGACGCAGGGAAGAATCCCTTTGAAAATACCAGTTATAGTGTCAGCGTTCACGCAAAAAAAGTTGAAGCATCTTTCGATGAATATGAAGAAAAAGAAGTGACCATGGCAGGACGGATCATGTCTAAACGAGGGCAGGGAAAAGTTTCTTTTTACGATCTTCAGGATTCTACTGGAAGAATTCAGTTATTCCTGAAAAAAGACGCCCTGGTTGATATGTATGACGAAATTAAAACCTATGACATCGGGGATATCGTTGGCGTTAAAGGGGAAATTTTCAAAACAAAAATGGGTCAGATCTCGGTCAGAGTTTCGGAACTGACACTGCTGAGCAAATCTTTACAAATTCTGCCGGAAAAATATCATGGTCTAAAAGATATGGAATTGCGTTATCGGCAGCGTTATGTTGATTTGATTGTAAATCCCGAAGTAAAGGATGTTTTTCAAAAACGATCGCTGATTATGCGAAAGATACGGGAGTTTTATGATTCGCGTGATTTTATCGAAGTAGAAACGCCAGTTCTTTCAAATTTGGCTGGCGGTGCCAATGCCAGACCTTTTATGACTCACCATAATGCTCTGGATATCACGCTATACTGTCGAATTGCCCTGGAACTGCCGCTTAAACGATTAATTGTTGGTGGGTTTGATAAGGTTTATGAAATGAGTCGTGTGTTCAGAAACGAAGGCATGGACGCTACCCATAACCCTGAATTCACATTGTTAGAATCCTACGAGGCATATGCGAACTATGACGATCTGATGAAAATGATCGAAGAGCTCTATAGTTATCTGGCCGAGGAAGTCAATAAATCAGAAATCGTTATTTACGGCGATAAGGAAATCAGTCTGGCAGCACCATTTAAACGGGCCAGAATGGTTGATTTGGTTAAAGAACATACCAATGTGGATTTTGATGTGATGACAGATCTCGATGTTGCCCGGGCTGCTGCAAAAGAACTGCATGTGGATGTGGACGGGAAAAACAGTATCGGTGAAATTATGGCCGAAGTCTTTGACGAATTTGTTGAAGATAAACTGATCCAACCAACCTTTGTGACCATGCATCCAGTTGAAATTTCACCATTGGCCAAGAAAGATCCCAAAGACCCACGCTACACGGAGCGATTTGAACTTTATATAAACGGTGCTGAATGTGCTAACGCCTTCTCCGAACTCAATGATCCCATTGATCAGAAAGAGCGGTTTATGTCTCAGGTACAGAAGAAAACAGATGGTGATGATGAAGCCCATCCATTCGATGCCGACTTTATCAATGCCCTGGAAGTGGGTTTGCCACCTACTGGTGGTTTAGGAATCGGAATTGATCGACTGGTGATGCTATTCACCAATCAGCATAGTATTAGAGACGTTATTCTTTTCCCGACAATGAAACCCATCGACTAATAAATTAATGGACAAGGAGCTCAGAATTTTAAAATTCTGAGCTCCTTTAATTCATAAGAAAAAGATTGGTTTTCAAAATAAAATGTTTAAACAGTAATTATAAGGGGATATAATTAAAACCTCTCGGAATAATAGTTAAATTTTGTCCTTGAAACCAAACAATTAACAGATACCAGGGTCTTTTGACTAAAACAAAAGAAAAACAAAAAAACTTTTAAAAAAGCATTGACAAGAAGGAACAAAGAGCGTATACTAATGAAGTTGTCTCGTAACAGAGGCGGCGGACATTGGGCTGAAACATTGAAATGAACTTGGAA
>NZ_JAXQGA010000034.1:0-14619 GCF_034438075.1 Acetobacterium sp. K1/6
TTTAATCAGGGTGTCGGGCGTTCAAGTCGCCCATGGGTCACCAATTTCTAAATTTAGCCGCAGATGATGCGGTTTTTTTGCTTTTTTGAATTAGCAAGCATAAAAAGGCTGAAATATTCCATGATATTATAGAAAAAATACAGTTAAAAATTAGACGATTCCATTTTAATTTCTTCTTAAAGTGATATAATTACTCGGTAATACTAAATGAATATAAAGACATCAAGAAAAGGAGGCATTTTAATGGAAAATATTTTAAATATGAATGACGGAAAACTAAGGATTATTCAAGAAACAGTTCCCGGTAAGCAAGTAACATTAGCTCATATCATTGCCAGCCCAGATGAAATTGTTTATAAAAAACTGGGCTTGAATCCCAGTGTTGATTATCAGAAAGCAGCGATCGGGATACTGAGTATGACACCATCAGAAATATCGGTGATTGCTGGAGATTTAGCTATAAAAACATCGGTTATTGATTTGGGGTTTATTGATCGATTCAGTGGTACGCTGATGTTTACCGGGAGAATATCAGAGGTGGAGTCTGCGATCACAACGATTTTAACTTATTTGCAAAACACCTTGAAATTTACAATTTGTGAGATTACAAAAACCTGAGAGTGAAGGCATAACATGAAAAAAATGATATTAGTCGGTCGAAGTGAATGTGGAAAAACAACATTACGACAAGCCTTAAAAGGAAAAGAGATTCGTTACGAAAAAACCCAGTATGTCAATCATTATGATGTAGTGATTGATACCCCAGGGGAATATGCAGAAACGAAAGGTTTAGCTAGAGCATTAGCCTTGTATTCTTATGAGGCGGATGTGGTAGCTCTTTTAATTAATGCAACGGAGCCTTATTCGCTTTATCCGCCATGTATTACTCCCGTTGCAAATCGACCCTGTATTGGTGTGGTTACTCAGATTGATGACTCTGGCGCTGATGTGGAACAGGCAGTGAGTTGGCTGGAATTAGCTGGATGTGATACGATTTTTAGAGTAAGCTCTTATACTGGTGAAGGTATTTGGGAAATCCTTGATTATCTCAAAGATGAAGGTGATATCTTGCCCTGGGATAAGAAATCAGAAGCTGAAAAACCT
The DNA here is from genome assembly GCF_034438075.1 of Acetobacterium sp. K1/6. Taxonomy (NCBI): domain Bacteria; kingdom Bacillati; phylum Bacillota; class Clostridia; order Eubacteriales; family Eubacteriaceae; genus Acetobacterium; species Acetobacterium sp. K1/6. Next base: position 1,105 of record NZ_JAXQGA010000034.1, read on the forward strand.
AGAAATGTCATATCAACTAAAATGATGTAGCAATAAAACCTTTTAGCTGGAGGATGGAACACTAATGAAAATTGAATTGCAAGAACAAAATGCTTGCAGAATGATGAATTAATTGTTATAATAGTACCGTTGCGGAAGTGGCTCAGTGGTAGAGCACTGGCTTCCCAAGCCGGGGGTCGCGAGTTCGAATCTCGTCTTCCGCTCCATATTAAGATAATAGTGGCATTGAATCAGGAGTGTAAAGTTGCAAATAGCGATTTTACGCTCTTTTAACGGATTAAAGCGAAATATTGGGAATCTTTTAAAATCGCATTGAATAAATAAAAAAGTCGAAAAAAGTTCCGAAACGGGTTGACAAAACCTACGTATTTTGTTATTATAATCAGGCACGTTACAGATACAACAATTGCTTTAGCGGATGTGGCGGAATTGGCAGACGCGCTAGACTTAGGATCTAGTATCGAATGATGTATGGGTTCAAGTCCCTTCATCCGCACCATTTATAAGCGGAAGTGGCTCAGTGGTAGAGCATCGCCTTGCCAAGGCGAGGGTCGCGAGTTCAAATCTCGTCTTCCGCTCCAAAATTTAATAAATCTGAATCGGTTGGGTATTTATCCCAATCATTCTTTTTTAATCTACTTATGTGCGCCCATAGCTCAATTGGATAGAGTGCCTGGCTTCGAACCAGTAGGTTGGGGGTTCGAGCCCCTCTGGGCGTACCATAAACGTGCTTAAACAGTCATTCGTGGCTGTTTTTTATTTACGCAAAAGAAGATGTAAATGAGATTAAGAGAAATCAGACAAAATCAGAATAGGAAAATAAAATGAAATCAGAAATCAGCATTAACAAAGCAATCTTGCATGTATTGGACACCAACGCAAACATCCCGGTGTTATCGGATATGCTCCTGAACATGACCGTAACAGTGAAAGAATATGTGGAAAAGCATGTGGAAAGATCAATAAAAGATCCGGAGATCAAACGGACTGTCTTTCGGACGGGCAGTCCTTTTAAAGACCGGATTATTGATTACAAGAATAATCCTCACGAGCTTGTTCGGATTAGTTCGGAAATATCCCAGCTTTTTTTTGAGTATATGCAAGAAAACATCGAAATACCATCTGCCGATCTGGTTTTTGTGGATTTTAATGTCGAGCATGAAACTTATTTGGGTATATTCAAGTTTAATTATAAGCAGGGTTATATTCACTATGTGAATACTGACAAAGGTCTGACCAATGATATTCTGGTTCAACCCTGTGTACTGCCAACAGAAAGTCAGAAACTGGATGAATTCATTCTCGTTAATCTGGCTTGTGATGAGGTTCTGATCAAGGAAAAGAAATATCCAATCAATAATGAGAAAGATTATTATATTTCCACTCAATTAGTTTTCTGTGAGCCGGCGATGTCAGAAAAAGAGGCCTATGACATTATCGATAAAACAGTCAAAGAAGTGATTGTCAGAGAATATGGCGGTGATTATCAAAAGCTCAATGCCGCTAAAACAGTGCTGGCTGATGATTATGAAACCGAAAGCGAAATCGACGTGGACAATCTGGCCAAAACGGTTTTTGACGGGGATTCGACCATTCAGGAGCGGTTCAGGTCGTCCTTGGAAGAAAAAGGGCTCTACGAAAAAAAGATCCCGGTCACCCCGAATATTGAAAAGAAGATCTTTGGCAAACAAAAATTTATTACCGATACGGGCATTGAAATCAGTATTCCGATGGACCAGCTGAAGCGAAATGATATCATTGAGTTTAAAAATAATCCGGATGGTACCATCTCCGTGGAAATCAAGAATATTGGACTACTAAACCAGAAATAAATAGTCGTTTCGTTAACCGGAGGGCACTTTTGCAATGATGAATCATAAATGTGGAAGGAAGAATTTTATGAAGACGAAAAAAGCATTTAAATTAATCAGAAAAAACACCTTTATCTCGTGTATTCCATTGATCAGTGCCAATCGCGATGAATTAATAGCTGATGTTGAAGTGGGAGTGGCAAATGGTTGTGATTTTCTGGAGTGGCGTCGCGATCATTTCATGGCGGGGGAACTGCTCACGGCGGAAGAAGAACAGGATTTGTTAGTTGAAATAAAAACAAGAATGCCCGATCAGGGACTTATTTATACTTATCGCAGTCATCTGGAGGGCGGCGTTTGTGAAACCGCAGATGAAATCCGGACAGCCGCAATCATTGCGGCGATAAAAAGTAACCGGGTCGACTATGTGGACGTGGAACTTAATAGCGAGCCGGCTTTTCTGGAGCGGATTAGAGGGGCTTTAAAAGTAAGTGAAAGCCAATGGCTGGTTTCTCATCATAACTTTGAAAAGACCCCGACTACAGAGGAAATAAACGCTGTTTTTAAAGCCATGGAAGCGGTCGGCGGCGATGTCCTAAAACTGGCAGTGATGCCGCAGTCAATGGATGACGTCCGCCACCTGATCCAGGCCACCCTCACTTACAACGAAAAATCCCAGAAGCCGATGATTGCCATTGCGATGGGATCATTGGGGTCAATAACCCGAATAGCACCTGATTTGTGCGGCGGTTCCCTGACCTTTGCGGCGGGAGCCGGGAAAACAGCGCCTGGTCAGCTCAGTCTGGAAGAAATAATCGACTTACGAAAAAGAATGGCTCTGATATAAATATCAGAGCTATTTTTTTTCGATGATAGGGAAATCAAGATCCTTAATACCCCAGTCAATGGGCTCAATTCCCTGGGCCTTCAGCAGGTCGTTTGCTTTGGAAAAAGGTCGACTGCCGAAAAATCCCCGGTGGGCTGACAATGGACTAGGGTGGGGTGAGGTGATAATCGGATGTCGGGGGTTGGTAATCAGGGCTTTTTTGTTTTGAGCATCGCGACCCCAGAGAATAAAAATAACCGGTTCGGCCCGGGTGTTCAATCGTTCAATGATCCGGCTGGTGAAAATCTCCCAACCGGCATTGCGATGGGAACCGGCTTCACCGCCCCGGACGGTCAGAACGGCATTGAGCAGTAGTACCCCTTGCTCAGCCCAGGCAGTTAAACAGCCATGGCTGGGAATCGGGCAGCCCAAATCGGCTTCCAGTTCTTTGTAGATGTTAAGCAGTGAAGGGGGGATCGAAACCCCGGGTTTGACAGAAAAAGCCAGGCCATGAGCCTGGCCTGGTCCATGATAGGGGTCCTGGCCGATAATACAAACCTTGGTTTTTGATAATGGCGTTAAGTGAAAGGCATTAAAAATTTCATCCATCGGCGGATAGACCACCCGACTTCGATATTCTTTAATTAAAAAAAGTCGCAGGTTTTGATAATAGTCAGTTTTGATTTCCTGTTGAATGGGCTCTTCCCAATCGTTATTAAAATGAATTGGCATGGTTGCGTTCTCCTATGCATTGGTTTTATCGTGTATGATCTCTTGATTATACACTATAAAAGCAGGTTTTCAACCCGGATTTTTATTTCCATAAAAGAGGGATTATGTTATAATGGATAAAGTATACAATATTATGAGTGCATTGAGAGGGCGTATGAGTAAGATTATTTTAAAAGCTCGAGCAAAGGTCAATCTATCCTTGGATGTGACCGGGATCAGGGAAGATGGCTATCATGAAATGAGGATGATTAATCATTCCATCGAACTGGCTGATGTACTGACCTTTTACCCTCGGGAGCAAGGAATTGTGTTGACTTCCAATGAGCACACCATTCCCCTGGATGAGAGAAATCTGGTCATCAAAGTGGCCCTAAAACTTCAAAACCAATTCACGATTAAACGAGGCGCCAAGATTCATCTGGAAAAAAGAATTCCCGCTCAGGCAGGTCTGGCGGGTGGTAGCAGCGATGCTGCCGCAGCTTTAAAAGGGCTAAATACCTTATGGCAACTGGGACTCTCGCAGTCGGAACTTTTGAAAATTGCGGTTACCATTGGAGCAGATGTTCCCTATTGTTTGGTTGGTGGTACGGCTCTGGTGGAAGGAATCGGAGAAAAGATTACACCCATTGGCGATTTAAGAAAGATGACGATTCTGGTCGTGAAACCGGATATTGATATCGCTACCCCCTGGGCCTTTAAAAAACTGGATAATTCAATCATAAAAAAACACCCGGATATCTCGGCGCTTATGGCATTGCTAAAACAAGATGCTTATCATGAGCTTAACGAGGTCGTCGGAAACGTTTTTGAAGCCGTTGCCTTTGCAGATTATCCTGAAATAGCAGCGATCAAAAAAGAAATGCTGGCTACGGGAGCACTGGCGTCGATCATGACCGGTAGTGGTTCCACGGTTATTGGATATTACGCGGACCGGGAATTAGCAGTAAAAATGTGGCAGCAATTTAAAGAAATATACCCCCTGTGTTTTTTGAGTAAAACGGAGGAAAGTGGAGGAGAAAATTATGTGGAGTGAAAAAAAAGGCTTAAGCCTCGATATAAGTTCTTGCAAGCCGCTGCGAGAAATTGTTTTTGAAACCATTCGTTGCGCCATTATTACTGGTGAACTTCAGCCGGGACAACGCTTAATGGAGGTTCAACTGGCAGAGCAAATGGGTGTCAGCAGAACACCGGTGAGAGAATCAATCAGAAAACTTGAACTGGAAGGACTGGTAAAAATGGTGCCACGAAAGGGCGTTTATGTGACGCCAATGTCGGTTAATGACCTCAAAGAAATGATGGAAATCCGCCGGGCGCTGGAAGGTCTGGCGGCGGAGTTGGCGGCCATGAATGCTACAAAAGACGAAATTAGCCGGCTTTATGAAGCCAATGAGTTATTTGGGGAGTCCGCTTTGCATAATGACGAAGAGGGGATCATCAAACACGATATGCATATTCATGAGACCATTTATAGGGCATCGAAAAATGTAAAATTGCAAACGATGATTAACAGCCTGCGGGAACAGATGCAGCGGTTTCGGGCCGAGTATGTGCATCGGATTGAAGATAAAACGCCGCTGGTGAATCAGCATATGGAAATTATCCGGCAAATTGAAAAGGGTGCGTGTAAAAAAGCCAATCTTGCCGCCTGCGACCATATTTTCACCACCGGCGATAGCATGCTTGGATTGTTGAAAAAAACAGAGTAACGAAAGATAAAAAACGCTTCCCTGAAAAAATGATTTGTTATTTTTAGGGAAGCGTTTTGATTAAAGTGGATAGCGGGAAGCAAACTTTACTCTAGAGTGCCGAAATCATTGTTCTCTAAGAAATTTTTATTATTAAATAATGCCAGAACAAGAATGATGCTGCCGCATACCACAAAAACATCGGCGAAATTAAAAATGGCAAATTTAATCATTCGAAAATCAAGGAAATCTACCACAAAATCAAGGCGTAGCCGGTCCAGTAAATTACCAGCAGCACCACCAATGATAAAGGCAAGCGAGCCATTAATGACGCGATTTTCTTTGATGTTGGGTATTTTGATTAAGAAGTAAATGAGTACACCAAGAAAAACCAGGGTCATAATAATTAAAAATATCTGCATGTTAGTAAACAGACTAAATGCTGCACCGGTGTTTTCGATATAGGTTAAATGAAAAACATTTGGGATCAGCGGTAGAGTGTCAAGGGGTTTTATATGTGCAATGACCAGGTATTTTGTATACTGGTCCAGAAAAATAACAAAAAGGATAATAGCGATATAAATCATGGTTGCTCCTAAACAAATAATTAAGTATATGAAAATATTATGATAGTTTTCTCTAAAAGACAAGGAAAACTTTAATACACGGCGATTTTATTTTAGATTAATCATAATTTAAGAATCTGTTTGAAACTGCTTTAAATTATTCTGGTAAAATGTTAAGATATAGTTCGAGCTGATAACAGTACTGGAGGGGCATTTGAAATTTAAAATTGATCTCGAACTTGTAAAAAAATATAGCTACTTTTTGGTTGGTGTTCTGATTCTGGTTCTGATTTACAAACTATTGGATAATTTTGGCGTGGTGACGGCAACTGTTGGCGGATTTATTACCAGAACGCTGGAAGTATTGAGGCCTATTTTAGTGGGCGTAGTGCTGGCGTATTTTTTGTTTAAACCAATGCGGGGAATTGAAAAGTTTATTTTTAAGACCATTCCTAAAAGTCGGGACAAAGCCGGAGCGATTCGACTGATTTCGATCCTGATCGTCTATGCGATCACCATTGTACTGATTGTCTTGTTTTTTTATGCAACCATTCCATCAGTGGTAGAAAGTTTGACGGGGCTGATTTCCCAAACGCCGCAGTATTTAATAACCATTGATAATTATCTGGGTGAAAGCCTGGCCAACGGCGGTGCTGCCCAGGATATTTTAGCAGAGCTTAAGTTTGCTATTGACAGCCTTCAAAGTATGACGACCAGGGATATAATAAACCAGATTGCATCATATTTTGGAACAAATCCGGATTCCATAAAAAATATTGGGAATTTTGCCTTCGTCTTTTTAAAAGGAACCATCGGGTTTGTTATTTCTTTCTTTATTGTGTTTTTTGTGGGGTTATACCTGATGCTGGATAAAGAAAAAATTAGTGAACAGGTGGACCGTTTTGCCAAAGCGGTGATGAATAAAACCTTATACAACGGTTCCCACTGGGCGATCCTGACCATCGATGAAATTTTTTACAAATATTTTACCGGGAAAATACTTACTTCGATGTTAATTGGATTTCTTTTCTATTTGGGAATGTTGGTGATCGGTGTCGATTATGCCCCCTTATTCGGCGTTATTGTGGCGATTACCAATGTGATTCCTTATTTCGGTCCCATTATCGGAGCAGTTCCGGCCGTTATCATTACCTTAATTGATGAACCGGTTAAGGCGCTTTGGGTCGGGATCTGGATTTTGGTTGTACAACAGTTTGACGGGAATGTTTTAGCCCCCAATGTGCTGGGGAAAATTGTCGAACTCAATCCCTTTTGGGTGTTGTTCTCTGTCATCGTCGGAGGCAGTCTCTTCGGCATTCCGGGCATGTTTGTGGCGATCCCGATGTTTGCCGTAATTAAGGTCTTTTTTGAAGAAGGCTTAACACGCTGGGAACGAAAAAAAGAACTGCTCGAGAAACCGCTTGAATAATCAGCTAAATAAAAATGTGCATAATTGCTGGGGGAAACCCCATTGAAAAAGGAAAGGACACAGATTGATGGAAAGTGTATTTGACGTATTGCAGGAGCGGGGGTTTATCGAACAGTGTACCCACGAAGAGGAAATTAAAAAACTATTGGCGGAGGAATCCGTTTCATTTTATATTGGTTTTGATCCGACGGCGGACAGTCTTCACATCGGACATTTCATTCAGATTATGGTAATGGCCCACATGCAACGGCATGGACATCGTCCGATTGCCCTAATCGGGGGCGGAACCACCATGATTGGTGATCCTTCTGGCCGAACCGACATGCGTCAGGTGATGACAGCAGAACGGATTGTAGAAAATGGTGAAAAATTCAAGCGTGTGTTTGAAAAGTTTTTGACCTTTGAAGATGATAAGGCTGTGATGCTTAATAATGCCGAGTGGTTACTGCCTCTAAACTATATCGAATTTTTGCGGGAAATTGGGGCACATTTTTCAGTGAATCGGATGCTGACTGCCGATTGTTATAAATCGCGGCTGGAAAAAGGGCTGACCTTTTTAGAATTCAATTATATGTTGCTCCAGGCTTATGATTTTTACGTCTTACATCAAGAACAGGGCTGTAAGATGCAGTTCGGCGGAAATGATCAGTGGTCCAACATCATTGCCGGAGTTGAATTGGTCCGGCGCAAAGATGCTAAACAGGTTTTCGGAATGACCTTCTCCCTGTTAACGACCAGTGAAGGGATCAAAATGGGGAAAACCGCTAAAGGTGCCTTATGGTTGGATCCGGAAAAAACATCGCCCTATGAATTTTACCAATACTGGCGAAACATTGCCGATGCCGATGTCGAAAAATGTTTGGCCCTGCTGACCTTTATTCCGATGGACGAGGTGCGTCGGCTGGGAGCACTTAAAGACTCAGAAATCAACCAGGCTAAGGAAATTCTGGCTTACACAGTCACTGAAATTATTCACGGCTCGCAAGCCGCACAGGAGGCTCAAAATGCGGCCCGGAAGCTTTTTGGCGGTGACCAGGGCGATGCCGAGATACCAAGCGTAGAACTATCAAAGGCTGAACTGGGAGCAGGTATGGATATTCTTGCTTTGTTAGAAGTTGCCAAACTGATTCCCACCCGCAGTGAGGGACGGCGCTTAATTAAACAGGGCGGAGTTTTGCTAAATAGCGAAAAAGTAACAGACTTTAAGCTGTTGGTAACCCCGACAGCTTTTAAAGACGGAAGAATTGTCCTGAAAAAGGGCAAAAAAGCATTCAAGCAAATTAATCTTGTATAGAAGGTGACCAGATGATTAGTTCAAAACCAGTTAGAGGTACAAGGGATATTCTACCCGAGGAAGCAAAAATCCGGGATCGCCTGGAACAGCAGATATTGGCAGTCTATCGCGCGCATGGATTTAGTCGGATTGAAACCCCGGTAATGGAAAATCTGGAATTGCTTTTGGGCAGTGACGGGGGCGAAAACTTAAAAATGCTTTTTACCGTTTTAAAACGCGGTGAAAAGCTTAACTTAAATCCCGATGCCAGTGTCTTAGATCTTTGCGATATGGGACTGCGCTTTGATCTCACCCTGCCCCTGAGTCGTTTTTATTCAAATAATCAGGAAGTGTTAGAAACGCCGTTTAAGGCCATTCAGATCGGTAACGTCTTTCGGGCAGAACGGCCCCAGAAAGGACGATTCCGGGCATTTAAACAATGCGACATCGATATTATCGGCGATCCAACCGTTTCGGCCGAGATTGAGTTGATCGATACCACCGCAAAAGCACTGCTGGCGATCGGTTTTTCGGGGTTCACCATTAAAGTGAATCATCGCCAGCTACTTAGTGAGGTCATTATAAAGGCCGGATTTGCAGCGGATCAGGTTGGGTCGGTCTGTATTTCGCTGGATAAAATGGATAAGATCGGAGCCGCTGGGGTAACTGGTGAATTGTTGGAAAAGGGACACGAGCAGCAAAAAGTGAACCAGCTGATGGCCTGTGTTACCGGTATCAATCTCGATAATTTGGAAAAGTGGGTGGAAGATACTGCTTCAATTGGGGACCTGACCCAGGTGATAAGTACTGTCAAAACGCTGGCCAAAGAGCAATTTGATGTTGTTTTTGACTTTTCATTGATCCGGGGCATGGGCTATTATACCGGTCTGATCTTTGAAGTCAGTTACGGACCCTATGGGTATTCCATTGCCGGCGGCGGTCGTTATGATAACATGATTGGGAAGTACAACAAGGTTTCGGTGCCAGCAGTTGGCTTTTCGATTGGTTTCGAACGAATTATTTCAATTCTCATGGAAGAACAGCAAGATGCCCGACAAATCGACCCGGCTATTATTCTGTTCTACGACGCACAAATCAATAACATGGGAGCTGTCATCGGTGCAGCTGACTGTTGGCGGAACGAAGGTTATCGGGTGAATCTGGTAGCCATGAAGAAAAAATTTGGCAAGCAGATCGCAGCCTGGGATAACGGCCAGTATGAAGGCTTTCTGGTATTTGGCCGGGATGAAGAAATCAAGAAATTTTAAAGATTTAGTTTTTATTACCTAAAACACCGGTATGCCTCGGTCATGCCGGTGTTTTGTTGTCATTTTTTGATTGTAATGCGAAACTATTTAAGAATAAAGTGAAATCTTATGTTATAATGTAATATTGATAGTTAGAAGTAGGATCAAAAATAACGATAAAGGATAAATAAATGTCGAAAATAGTAAATTTAATTGCCACGGTTGCGTTTGGAATCGAAAGTGTGGTAAAGGACGAAATAAAAAAACTGGGCTATGAGGTAACGGAAGTTGAGAATGGAAAAATTCGTTACGCTGGCCCTTTAGACGCTATTCCCCGATCAAATCTGTGGCTGCGCTGTGCTGACCGGGTACTACTGGAGATTGGCCGATTTAAGGCCGAAACCTTTGATGAATTGTTTGAGAAAACAAAGGCCCTGCCCTGGGAAAACTGGATCCCTGTTGACGGAGAATTTCCGGCGGCTAAAATCACCAGCGTCAAATCGACCTTGTTTAGTAAGTCGGACGGGCAGCGGATTGTCAAAAAAGCGGTGGTGGAACGGTTAAAATCGAAGTATCATGTCGAATGGTTTGAAGAAAGTGGTGGCAAGTATCCCATTCATATTCAAATTCTAAAGGACGAGGTGACCCTGTCCATTGATACGAGTGGCTCCGGTCTTAACAAGCGCGGGTACCGTCAGTATGGAAATGAGGCGCCGCTTAAAGAAACCATTTCAGCAGCCCTGGTTTATCTATCAAGGTGGCGCCCGGAGCGTGTTTTTCTGGACCCCCTGTGCGGTTCCGGAACGATTGTTATTGAAGCGGCGTTAATTGGTAAAAACATAGCTCCGGGCCTGAAACGGGATTTTATTTCTGAAACCTGGGACGCCATTCCGGCGGAGCTGTGGGAACAGGCCAGACAGGAAGCTCGCGATGCCATTAACGACAAAGAATTTTTGTTACTGGGATCGGACTGTGATGCCGATGCCTTAAAACAGGCCCGAACCAATGCTGAGCTGGCCGGGGTCGCGGATCTGGTTGCTTTTCAGAAACTGCCGGTTCAATCCATTTCCACCAAGAAAAAATACGGGGTCATTATTACCAACCCGCCGTATGGGGAGCGAATTGGTGAAGAAAAAGAAATTCAGCGTTTGTATCGGGATATGGGTAAGGTTTTTCGAAGTCTGGAAGATTGGTCCTATTTTATTATTACCGGTTATGAAAAGTTTGAGAAATTCTTTGGTGAAGCATCAACCAAAAACAGAAAACTTTATAATGGTGACATTAAGACCCATTATTACCAATATTATGGCCCGTTGCCACCGCGGAAACGAAAACCAGAGGACGTAGCAGAGGTCTTAAACAATACAGAAATAACTGAATAATAGCGTAAATAATGCAGGAATCGATTTATCAAGAGATAAATCAAGAAAAAATAAAGAATAGGTGAAAAGATGAAACGAGTATCAAATAGTCGATCGAACAGCACTAAGACCAGTGATAAGCCCAGAGGCAGAAAAAGTGACAACGCGCCAAAAGATGATAAAAAACCCCGCAAGTTTGAAGAACGCGGTGCCAGGGATGATAAAAAGTCCCGCAAATTTGATGCGCGTGGTCCTAAAGAAGAACGGGGACCCCGTCGTTTTGACGAGCGTAAACCGCCCCGCAAACAGGAGCGATTTAATCGTGAAGATGATGGTGTAACCGAAGAAACATTTGTAATCGTGGGGAAAAACCCGGTGATGGAAGCACTGCGTTCTGGTCAGGAAATTGACAAGCTGCTGATCTTAAAAGACAATACCGACCATGTCCTTAAAAAAATTACTGATATGGCCAAAAAGCAAAACATTATTATCCATTCTGTTGAAAAAGCGAAACTGGAGTATCTGGCCGATGGTCAGGTTCATCAGGGGATTGTAGCACTGATGGCACCATTCCCCTACAGTGATCTTCAGGATATCCTAAGTCATGCCAAGGCCAAGGGGCGTGACCCCTTCATTGTCATTTTGGATCATCTCACTGATCCCCACAATCTGGGGGCGATTATCCGGAGTGCTAATGTTTGCGGTGCTGACGGGGTGATCATTCCCAACCGTCGATCGGCTTCTTTGACCGCCGTTTCGGTTAAGGCTTCCTCCGGGGCGGTATCTCACACCCCGATAGTTAAAGTGACCAATCTCAGCCAGACAATTGATGAGCTAAAGAAAAAAGGGTTTTGGATCATGTCTACCGATATGAAGGGAAATCCTTATTATAAAGCAGATTATAAGGGGTCTCTGGCCATTGTTATCGGTAACGAAGGCGTTGGAATCAGCGAAAAAGTAAAGAAACAATGCGATTTTTCGGTTTCTATTCCAATTCATGGCGAAATCGAATCCTTTAATGCTTCAGCAGCTGCAGCGATCATTTTTTCAGAGGCTGCCAAACAACGGTTTCAATGAAAACTATATTAATTGTGGATGGCTATAATGTCATCCACGGTTCAGAGGATTTAAAACGCCTTTCAGAAATAGAACTGGAAGAAGCACGCGTCAAGTTGATTAGTGATTTAAATGGCTACAGCGGATTCAAAGGATGGGAAACCATCCTTGTTTTTGATGCCTATTTGCAACAATCGCTGGAAAAACGGGAAGAGTTGGTGGGGCAAATTAAGGTGGTTTTTACCGAAAAGAATAAAACTGCCGATACGTACATTGAAAAACTGGTTTACAGCCTGCCGAAAGCCTACAGTGTCCGGGTGGTGACATCGGATTTTACCTTGCAGCAAATGGTGATGGCCAGCGGAGCCGAGCGGGTTCCAGTGCGGGAGCTGATCCAGGATATGGAAGCAGTTGTCAAAAAATTTCGTGATGATAAGAAGAAAAGTGTCCAAAAACAAGGGCTTAAGCTCAGTGACTTTATGGATGCGGAGACCCTGGATCAATTTAATAAAATGCGCGTTAAAGAATGATGCGAGGATAAGATGAGCGAGCCTGGAAATGAAAAACGATCAGAATTAGAAATAGTAAAGACAGCCCAACAAGGCGACAAGGCTGCCGAAGAATTTTTGCTGGAAAAATACCGCAAAAACGTACTGATCCGGGCCCGATCCTACTATCTGGTGGGGGGAGATAATGAAGATCTGATCCAGGAGGGGATGATGGGGTTACTCAAAGCCATCTGGAATTTTCGCCCCGACCGGGAAGTTCAATTCTCGACCTTTGCCAATCTCTGTATTGAACGTCAAATCCAAACCGCTATCAGTTCAGCCAATCGACAAAAGCATCTACCACTGAATAATTCGGTGTCCATCTATGCTGCAGTTTCAGAAGAGGAGCCGCAACATCGTATTCTTGACCGGTTGGCCGCCAAAAAAAGTGTTGAGCCTGGGGTAGAGTTAATCAAAGCAGAAGAGCTGGAGCAATTAATAATTGATGTTAAACGCGAATTGTCTGCTTTTGAAAAAAAAGTGCTTGCCTATTTCATTCAGGGAGCCTCCTATTATGAAATATCCAGGATGTTGGACTGCAGCAATAAGTCAGTTGACAATGCATTACAGCGAATCCGAAAAAAAATAGGCAAAAAAATATGAAAAACGGTTGACAAAAAAGCAAAAACAAACTATCATAGAGAAGCTGAATTAATAAGCACGTGGGAGAATGCCCGAGTGGCTAAAGGGGGCGGACTGTAAATCCGTTGACAACGTCTACGATGGTTCGAATCCATCTTCTCCCACCATTTTATTATAAGCCCTCATAGCTCAGTAGGTAGAGCACCACCATGGTAAGGTGGGGGTCTCCGGTTCAAATCCGGATGAGGGCTCCATTTTTATATCACAAATTAAATTTGACATAGTAGTAACACGATAATTTTTAGATTTGTAAGGAGAATACAATGGCAAAGTCAAAATTTGAAAGAAATAAGCCCCATGTAAATGTTGGAACAATTGGTCACGTCGATCATGGTAAAA
>NZ_JAXQGA010000035.1:0-13452 GCF_034438075.1 Acetobacterium sp. K1/6
ATATAATCATAAAATACAGGTTTGGAAATTCCTTCGGCAACAACCTGCGAAGTTTGAACAATGCCGTCATGATCGGCCATCAATTTATCCAGCCGTTCATATTGTTTCACGATTCCACTTCCTTTCATACTAATATTATAAGCATTATTAGTACGAAAGTATACATGCTGAATGCTCTATTCATAAACCGTAATCGGAAAGAAGAAAATGGCTCGATACTTTTGTGCCCTTGGCGTACCCTACCCCTACCTGAGTATTCCGACGATTCAGAGCCTTATTTTACTTGGGTTACCATTCCAATGTCAAGGTGACTAATTTAATGGACGCAAATAATTTAAATACAAAAATAATGGTTTTTTAGAGGCATTCCTTTTTCAAAACTCTAATCATTTTACTGGAGATAGCGACCTGTATCGGTTTGTGGTGACAATTGATATAAATCACTTTAGACATCAAGTCTTTTGATATTTTGAATACATACACTTTAACACCTTTACGGGTTCATGTAGTGTCCAACTTTATGTCCGCCCCCCCGATATGTGAGTATGATAATATCATTGAAAATAAAATTGAACAGTTCTGAATTAAATAATAATTTGATACCTAAAATCAAAAATCAACATAATTGAGCCCATGATTTCCACTAGAAATCCATCTCACTCGGTCTGATTGTTTTCTTATATTTTTGTTTGCTACTATTTGGTTTATCTGGAATTGTCATTTTAACCAATCCTTTTTCCAGTGCAGGTAATAAATAATTATCTCTAAAGGTTTGTCGATGCTTTAGACTTAATAATTCCATTAATTCTTTTGTAGAATAAGCGTTGTCGCCGATCACATTTAGTAATCTTTCAACTTGTTCGGTTACTTGATCGGTCACTTGTCCGGTGTTAGAAACATCATTCAGCGCATTATAAATTGCTTCTAATAAGAATTCAACAAACTGTCCTGAATCTGCCCGATGATCACATTCTCCAAGCACTTTGTAATATTCATCCTGACGTTCCCTAATGAGTGTTTCAATTGGCAGCCAACCGAATAGTGGTTTCCACTTATAAAGTAGCAATGTTTGCCACATTCTCCCCATCCGTCCATTTCCATCGGCAAACGGATGAATAAATTCAAACTCGTAATGGAAAACACAACTTTTAATTAATGGATGTACTTCTGCTTCTTTTGCCCAGATAAACAGATCTTTCATCAAATGTGGAACCTGATTAGCCAGTGGAGCCATATGAACCAGATGATCGCCTGCAAATATACCAACAACACCACTTCTAAAAACACCAGATTCTTTTGATAAATCATTCATTTTGCAATATCAAAGTGGCTCATTTTCAAGTGAGCGTTTGTTTTAAAAGTAGTTCACTTTTAGATTAGCATTTATAGTTTGTAATAGAATTTTTCATTTTTGTATTTTTCATTAATCTAAAAATCACGAAAACACAAAATAATTTACACTACCCTGGATTGCCGAAATCACACAATCATGATTACGGTGTATATTCCGACTGGAGAAGGTTCTTCCGCAAAGACCCGTTATCCGGGTTTCGAATGTGGATCATATATCAATTTTGCCGTCAATAATTTTTGACCACACCGACCATACATGGTTCGTTTTATCATTTTAAGTTTGTTGTTGACCCCTTCAACAAATCCATTAGATAAATCACTGATAACAACATTTTCAATTGCTTCGAGATCTTTTTCCAGCTTTTACCACCCTTTCAATTTATTTGGTGCTTTTATTATATCACTTCAGGTTTTATAAATAGTTTAATAGACGAGTTTTTGCGGAAGAACCCTAAATCGTCGGAATACTCAAATAGTCTTGCCAACATTATAGATTTTTTACGGTCTTTAGCTAATTCTTCTTTTGCGGTAAATGACTTTCATTTATATTAATCAGTTTTTGCTTCACGATTTTCTATCATAAACTGAATTAGATATTCCACATCTTGAGCGTTAGTGCATTGCAATTTCACCTCAGAAATATCACCATATATATCCATCCACGTTAAAAAGTTTTGTAATAGAGAATTGAATCTCAAATCCTTAGTTTGACCGGTTTGAAGACGTAACGTAACAGGTTCAACACAACTATTTATCAAATCAAAAAAACATTGAGAATCCTGAATGTTAAAAAAGGTAAGATCAGTTACATCCTTTATCATATAAGCCACCTCACTTTGCAAAATTCTTTTTATGCCATAATTATATCGCCACTTTTAGCTTGAAACAATAATATTAAAGACTTATAATATAATAAAGCCGCCTATTTACTAAGGAGTGAATTAAAATGTCTATAGAAATTTGTAAGTCGATTATTGCTAGAGAACAACATGAATTAAAGATACGAGGTACACTAATGTTCCCTTGTGCATGCTATTTTTGTGATATAAGCGATTATGTAACTGGAGATATTCCATGGCATTGGCATGAGGAAGTTGAAGTTGTTGTAGTAAGTAGTGGTGCTATGAATATGAGTCTAAACGGAATGAATTTTACCTTAAAGAAAGGTGACGGTGTTTTTATCAATTCTAATGTATTACATTCAATGCAAATTTCAGGTGATGAAGGTTGTATATTAAATACATTTGTTTTCCATCCAAGCTTAATATCAGGTGCAGCAGAAAGTGTTTTTTTGCAGCGTTATGTACGTCCGCTATTAGTATGCGATACATTGCCTTGTGTTCCATTCTATTGTGAAATTGAATGGCAACGTCAAGCTGTACACTGTATTCAAGAAGCTTATGAGTATTATAAAGAAGAGGAATTTGGCTATGAACTGATTGTTCGTGAAAAGTTATCACATATGTGGTACTTAATTGTTAAAAACATGGTGTCAGTTTTAAAGCAACAAAGCCAGAATGTAAATCATAACATAGTACGTATTAAGGTAATGCTGGATTTTTTGCATCATCACTATGAGAAACCACTGGATCTTCAGCAAATTGCTGAAGTTGTGGGTATCAGCGAGAGGGAATGTTTGCGTTGCTTTCAAAAAAACATTGGAATAACACCAATACAATATCTTCTTAAATATCGAATTTCATTGGCAGCACGTTTGCTAGAGGATACTGATATACCTATCACTGAAATATGCACTCGTGTTGGCTTTGACAGCCCAAGTTATTTCTCAAAGATTTTTAAAAGATTTATGCATTTTACACCATCTGATCATCGGAAACGACAAAAA
The DNA here is from genome assembly GCF_034438075.1 of Acetobacterium sp. K1/6. NCBI lineage: Bacteria > Bacillati > Bacillota > Clostridia > Eubacteriales > Eubacteriaceae > Acetobacterium > Acetobacterium sp. K1/6. Next base: position 3,200 of record NZ_JAXQGA010000035.1, read on the forward strand.
AAGGTTAGATGATTTACAAAAATACCAAATATTTCGAATACATTACCTCCAGTCTGCCTTTGAAATTGATATATAAAAATCAATAAATAAAAAAGAACAGCTATTTAAAGCCATTCTTCAATAAAATATTATTTTTTACTGGAGCTAGCGGGGGGAATCGAACCGCCGACCTACTGATTACGAAACAGTAGGTAAATGGCTTATTCCAGACATTTCTATATGATATGCGACATGTTTACGACACGCTTTACTCTTTTTTTCAATTACTAACTCAAACTTCGCACATTAAAAACACGCTCAAACGTTGATGCAAAGGACTTTTCCTGAAAAAGATCCATTCAGGCACAGGGTTTGAGACTACTTTTTATCATTGCCGGTAAATTTTGAAGAAACTGATCGAGCAGAATAGACATTTTTTCTTCACTAAGTTGAAGAATATCCTGACAAATACTCAACATCAGCTCAATCAATAGAAGATAAGACTCCTGATAAGTGATATCAGCCAGTTCATCACATGTCCAGTAGAACAATTCCCCGATGCTGCGCACATCAAGGTTAAACCGATTTTCCAGTGATAGCATTGTGTAGCGGGTAAAGACAATGGCAACATAGGGCTGTCTGGGCATCAAAAGACAGCCCTCTAAAGGATTTTGTCAGTTTCAGATAGGATTTGCATACTTTGAAAAAAACCTCAATCGCCCTTATGCCGATGTTTCAATTATGCCGATATTTTTAAGGATGGATATGAGGGATACCATATCATAAGCATGCGGAAGTACCCCTTATCCATTTGTCGGCATAACTTATTTCAGGCCGCTGAGCTTTTTCAGAATTTTCTCGTCATCGGCATATTTGAAAGTGATATCTTCCCTGAAAACAGATTTATCATCATCTGCCAGTTTTGACGCCGCTTTTCTCTTCATCTCCAGAGAGGCCTGTGCATAATAAATCAGTGTCGTTTCCTGATTTGAATGACCAAGCCATTCAGCCACGAGAGGTAAAGGAACGCCTGCTATGTACAGATGCAACGCTCGACTATGTCGGAAAAGATGCGGATGTAGATGTGGCAATGTCCGCTCTACACACTGGGCTGATTTTTCATACACTTTCATGAACCGTTGGACATTGTCAGCATACATTTCCGCCGTGAGTTCATTACGAACGGTATAGAAAAGTAGCCTGTCCTGGGACTCCTCCGTATCAGGATGATAATCCTTACAGTATTCCCTAAACAGCCTTGCTACCTCGCTACTGATAGGAGTTACGCGATATTTCTTACCCTTTCCCAGAATGCGGATTTCAGCATCATTATTCTTTGTGATGGCAAAGTCTTTCACCTTGAGATTCAGGAGTTCCTGGTCTCGGCATCCGCTGTCATAAAGCAATGCGATAAAGAACCTGTCCCTCCTGCCGGTTTTCTTCATAATGTCAGGCTGTTTGATGACAAGCTTTGTCTGCTCAATACTAAGGCAGATCAGTTCCTGCTTACGCTGATCCTTAATTCGCGAAATCAGAGCAATATCACTAAGGTCGGAATAGGCGATTTTTCCATTCTTATGGAGATATTCGCAAAAGGTACGTAAATGCGGCAACCACTGGTTGATAGTGGTGCATTCGTTATTTCTTTCGTTTTTCAGCCATTCCATGAATCCGTGGATATTTTCTTATGAAAAGTCACAACACAGGACTTCTGAAAGAGCTTTATTATGCTTTTCCTGGACATATGCAAGGTACAGGTTTAATGCATACCGGTATGAGTCAGCCGTGTTATCGCTTCTCTGCCGGATAGAGAGCAGGTAACTGCCAAGGAATTTCTTGATTAAACAGAACAATTCAGGATCCTTAACTTTACGCATTTTATTCATCGTACCTGAAAATGGTATCGAACTGGCTCCAATCTATTCCGGCAGATTTGCGGAGCCTTTCCGGCAGGATGTGCACATAATAAAGGGTGTCTCTGAATTTGGAATGCCCCATATAGGTGCTGAGATACGGCAGCATTGACATGACATCCCGCCCTTCATCAACCCAACGCATGATGTTGTGACTGGCAAAAGCGTGACGAAGGTCATACGGTCTGGGATTTACGTGTTTTACGAGACCACTTTTGTCCCAGCAAAGATGGAAGTGCTTTGTCATCCACCCGGTATCATAAGGGATGCTATCGGTTCGCTGAAAGAACCATTCTCGAGTACCGGCCAGCTTATCATATCGACGATAAAGTTCCAATAAATCCGAGGACACGATGATATGGCGCTCCTTATTTGAGTAGAGAGTAGCCTTTCGCTGTTTGCCACCGTCTAATACCCATGCTTCACATCCTTCATGGGGCGTTTTTATTGACATATCATCTCAGGTAATTCTGATTGGATTAAAACTTGTCCAATAGGCCGTATCAAATCCGGTCTTACCGTCGTAATAGTAAATGACGGTATCGGCTGGGATGGGCGTAGTTCCTACTGCTGGGGCATTGCCTTTAAATGTGATAGTCAATCCGGTACAAAGGTTAAAGGCGTTATCATTAATCAAGGTCACTGATTCTGGCAGGGTGATGGTTTTGAGCGCTTGACAGTTTTTAAAAGTTGCAGCACCGATAGTTGCAAACGTCGCAGTCTCGGCAAAGCTCACGTTAGTTAAATTGATGCAATTTTGGAAGGCGTAATTCCCCGTTGATGTTACTGCTGCTGGAATCGTAATTGATGTCAGCGCTTGGCAGTCATTAAACGTGTATTCAGCAATGGTTGTAATCTGTGAAGTCCCGGCAAAGGTCACCGTCTCTAAAACGGTACATCCGTCAAAGGCATGCGATTTAATTGTCGTAACCGTTTCAGGAATTGTCATGGCACTCAGCGATGTACAATTTTCAAAAGCATTTAGACCAATGAGGTTTAGCGTTGAGGTCCCGGTGAAGCTTACCGTGGTCAATCCGGCACAGTTTTGGAAAGCATAGTCATCAATTTTCGTGACTTTTTCTGGAATCGTGATGGTTCCCACTGCTGTACACCCCTCGAACGCATACAAGCCAATTGTTGCGACGGTTTCAGGAATTGTGATGGTGGCCAATTTCGAACAATCTCGGAACGCACCATTACCAAAAGTTGTTATTGTTGGCGTCCCGGCGAAGCTTACGGTGGTCAGATTTGTACAGTTTTGGAAGGACCAACCCCCAAACGAAGACACGCTTTGAGGGATTTCAATCCCAGTCAGCGCTATACAGTTATAAAAAGACTCTCTTCCAATGGTTGTAAGTGTTGGCGTTCCGGCAAAGCTTACCGTAGTCAGCCCTGTGCAATTATAAAAAGCATTATCCTTAATCGCTGTCACACTGGCAGGGATGGTAATCCCTGTCAATGATGTACAATCGTCAAAAGTCTCGATTTCAATCGCTGAGAGCCTCGATGTACCAGCAAAGGTCACCGTCGCTAGGTTTGTACAGTTTTGAAAGGCATTTTTACCAATGGTTGTAACCGTTTCGGGAATGGTAATCCCTGTCAGCGCACTACAGCCAATAAAGGTCGCTGGACTAATGGTTGCCAGCACTGAATTCGCAGCAAAAGTCACCGTAGTCAAACTTGTACAATTTTGAAAGGCATTATTGCCAATCGTCGTGACACTAGCAGGGACAGCCATCCCGGGCAACGCACTGCATTCGGCAAAGCCCTGATTGCCAATCGTTTGCAGTGACGAATTTGCGGCAAAGGTTACTGTGGCCAACTGCTCACAATCATAAAATGCCTTTTCGCCAATTGACGTGACCGCTTCCGGAATGGCAATCGCTGTCAATAATTTACTGCCATCGAAGGCCTGAATACCAATGGTTTGAACTGCAGACCCGGCGAAAGTCACCGTGGCCAATGCCGGACACGCCCTGAAGGCACTATTTCCAACCGTCAGTACATTTGCGGGAATCGTGATAGATCCCAATTTCGCACATTCATAAAAGGCCCCGCCATCAATGGTTGTCAGCGCCGCATTTTCGGCAAAGGTTACCGTAGTCAATTCACTGCATGCTCTAAACGCACTGTCACCAATCGACGTGACACTAGCCGGAATGCTAATCTTTGTCAGGGCGGTTTTTGACCTGAATACATTGACGCCAATACCAGTTACTTCAATTCCCCCCACTGTCTCCGGAATAGTCACATCGCCACCAGCTCCAGCGTAGGCAGTGATCATGCCTGCACCATTAATTTGAAATACTCCGGTTGATGGGAACTCCGCGGTAATAACTGGTGAATTGGCGGCATTACTGACGCTTGTTGCCCCTGCCACCGTAAAGAAATTCGCTGTAATGTCTGCTGTGGTATAGGGGTCTTTCAAGGTCAAGGTGATGGTGGCCACATAGGTCGTTGAGGCCGCAAAGGAGGTACCTGCTGTAACAGCCGATCCATCTTTTACACGCCATGCAATCGTTCCGGTATATTGGGCCGTCTCATCAATGATGGAATCTGCTGTTGCCCCATAATAAGGCTGGTTCACGCCCGCAATATCCGCTTTCAGATCTTTAACCGTGACGTTACATGTCGCCGTTTTTCCACCATCAGCAGTCATAACAGTAATGATCGCCGTGCCTTCGGCAACACCGGTCACCTTGCCAGCGGTATCCACCGTGGCAACACTCTCATTATTTGAGCTCCAGTTGACTGCCGGATTCGTTGCATTAGCCGGTGCGACCGTCGCTGTCAGTGTTTCTTCTCCAGCTTTATTAAGTGTGAGATTAGTTTTGTTGAGACTCACCCCGGTGACTGAAACCAGAGGAGCGTCACCGGTTGCCGGGAACTCCGCGATTACTTCCAGCGAATTAGCCGCATTGCTGACTGTTGCCTCTGTCACTGTAAAGAAATCCGCCGAGATATCCGCTGTGGTATAGGGGGCTTTCAAAGTCAGGGTGATGGTAGCTACATAGGTCGTTGATGCTGCAAAGGCACCTCCAGCTGCCAGCGAGTCCCCATCTTTTACGCGCCACTGAATGGTTCCCGAATATTGAGCGGTTTCATCAATGGCAGCCTCCGCTATTGCCTCATAAACAGGCCGGGTCACGCCGGTTATTGCCGGATTCAGGTCTTTTACTGTGACAGTACAGGTTGCGGTTTTATTACCATCAGCGGTGGTAACCGTAATGATCGCCATGCCCTCAGCAACACCAGTCACCTTGCCATCCGTATCCACGGTAGCAATGCTCTCATTATCTGAGCTCCAGCTGACTGCCTTATTAGCAGCATTAGCCGGTGCGACTGTCTCCGTCAGGGTTTCTGCACCATCTTTATTGACAGTGGCAACGGTTTTGTTCAAACTCACCCCCGTGACCGCAACCGGAACGACGACGCCACCACCGCCATCCGTTGACGGAATCACCGGTGGGATAACCACTTCCGGGTCCACGGTATGGGAATCCGGGGCTTTTTCAAAGATAACCCCATCGGCATTGACTTCTGCTCGATGTACTTTCCCCTCGCCTTTCACCGCAGCCGTTCCATCCAGTACCAGGTCATCCACTGTTGTTCCGCTATTCAGGGTCACTGTGCATCCCGCTGCGTCACTTCCCACCGTCAGATTGCCGATGGACGTGTCCTTCCCCTGGGTGGTCAATTTCATATTGGGGGCATTCGCTGTCACACTGTCAAATTGACCTTCCAGAAGCACCACCTGTCCTTCAGCATCTTCGGAGATCACCACTTCCAGGCCGTTCAGATCAAGGGCGACAATCCGCACCTGTCCAGTGGGGGTTGTCTCCACGGTAATTTTTTTGTAACTGCCCCCATTGATATGAATGCTATTGATACCACAGCCGCGAACCACGGTGTCACCTTCTACCGTTACGTTATTCAGGGTAACATCACCATCCCCAACAGCTTCGCTAATGGTCAAATCCCCCTGAATTAAGAGATTCTGGAGGATCACCCCATCAGCGCAAATTTTCACATCGCCCTCGATACTCTGGGTTTCTGTTTCCTGCCCATAAGTGCCAGCTGTGTCATAAACCACCGGTTCGATTACGTTTTTCTCAACTTTCACCATCAGGGCTTCCAGCCGCAGGGAACTTCCGACAGTACCGAGTTGCTCACCATCCTTAATCCACTGGCTTGCATCTTCCGGCAGATCCCCGATATTCTGAACATGGCCCCGGTATAAAACGCTGTAACCGGAAACCGATTGACCGTCAGCATCGGCCAGGATGATTTTAATGGCTTCAATCCGGAGGCTTTCCCCCCGAGTGCCGGCGTATTCCCCATCTTTCGGCCAGGACGTGGTATCGTTTACATCATAAAGCCAACCCTTGTTCTGGACGTGAACATTATAGCGAAGCTCTAGACCGGACGGTATTTCCCCGGTCAGTTTGATTTCAAAGCCCTCAATCCGTTTGGACTGACCGACGGTTCCGATGATTTCCGGACCCTCCACTCAGCTGCCATCAACCGGGACATCACCAACATCCTGAACGTGCCCCCGGTAGGTAACAGCCACCGGGTTTTCAACCGCCAAAACAGTTACCGGCATCGATAAAATAAATACTGCAAAAAAGACGCACCAATAGAATCGTTTGTTGTTCATGAGAATTTCTCCAATCACTTAAATTTTGGCATTTGTATGAAATCATCGAATTCAAACAACCTATTTTAACTTCTCAAATTCCATATCCTGAACGCAAAGATACCTATGTTTATAGATTAACATATGAATATTTAATATGTCAATTTTACTGACAATATTTTTGATCCGCATTTAATGACCGTTATTACCGACTTTTATTGTTAGTGATTTTCTGAAATGACACCATAGCATTATTTTGTTTCGTCCATTGTATCCTTAACCTCCTGAACGTTCGTTCTTTCAGGTTAGTCTACAATAATTCGACCTGTTTTACACTACGCCCTCTTTGTCGAGTAGGCAAGGGGGATTTCACCCCAAGTCTCTCACAGAACCGTACGTGACACTCTCGCGTCATACGGCTCTTGTTATCCAATCGTTGGTTTGATACCCTCCTCCCAATGATAAAAGAGTTTAGTTTTTGAATTGGCTAAATGCACTAACATTCGCCAGGCTTTTCTTTTGCTTTTCTTGACTGTTTTATATTTTCTCTTTAACCACTGTACGAGTGTCTTATTTACATAATCAATTTCTTTTCGTGCTTCTCTGGAACAGAATTTTGTGAAATAATTCATCCATCCTCAAATAATCGAATTTAACTTTTCAGCCAGTGATTCCAGTGAACTTGTTTTGCATGATTTTCTTATTTTTCGGATTTTATCTCTGAAGTTCTGCGCAGAACTTTTACTTACCGCTGGAGAAAAGGCATTGAAGAAATTTCCATTTTTGCTTTTGACAGATCTTCTTCTAAACGTATAACCCAGAAAATCAAACGATTCATTTTCATATCGTTTATTATAACGATCACTTCGGCCGTAAACTATTTTCGTTTTATACGGATGGATTTCCAAACCGCACTCTAACATTCTTTTCTTTAGGTATTCCAACAAATTGAATGCTTCCTGTTCGCTTTGACAGTGTATGACACCATCATCAGCATAACACACCCATGGATTTTGAGGATATTTTCTACTAATCCATGTGTCGAATGCATAGTGCATAAACAGATTTGCAAGAACCGGGCTAATAACACCACCTTGCGATGTACCCAATGACCTTTCTCTTAATTCTCCATCGTTCATCACTATTGGTGCCTTAAGAAATCTCTCAATATAAAGAATGACCCACTTTTCATCGGTATGCCATTTTACTGCTTTCATCATCTTTGTGTGATCAATATTATCAAAAAGTCCTACAATATCAAACTCAATCAGCCATGGCATTTTCCAACAGCGTTCACGTGTTATGGCAACTGCATTGATTGAAGAACGGTTTGGTCGATAACCAAACGAGTTATCATAGAATATGGGTTCTACGATGGGTTCAAACGTCAACCGTACAACCATTTGTGCAATGCGGTCTTCATTCGTCGGAATTCCCAATAGCCGCATTTCCCCATTTCTCTTTGGTATTTCCGCACCTTTTACTGGCTTTTGAAAATAGCTGCCAGAAGACATTCTGTTCCACAATTTATAAAGATTGTTCTTCAGATCTTTTTCATATTTTTCGAAATTGATTCCATCAATCCCACCTGCCCCTTTATTTGCTTTTACACATTTGTAGGCCTGTAATATTTGATATTTTGAAATTTGAAACGACTTTCCTTCTTGCCTAAAATCCTCCCATTTCCGGTTGTTCTATTTTTGAAGTATAGATAACAGAATCCCTTCGCTCCCTTCCCATTACAGGAATTTCATCACTACTACGAATTCTTCCGCACCTGAATGATTCATCGCTACTTTCATCCTTGTCATTTTGCTGCTTGGATTTTTCGCTTAGCATTATCATTCAGGATTATTCTGTTCCTTATAAGAGCCTATGCCATGCTCCTGAAGCTATACACCGGCAGCCATCTGACCAGTAATCAGGTTTCCGTTAGATTAATCCCAACTATGTCTCAAAACGGTTGGTTTTGACTGCATTTTAGTATTAACGATGCTTCTTCGGTCTCTTCACTTTCGTTCAGCTACATGGCACACACCTGACTGATTATTCAGCCTTTTCCGTTTGCGCTCAGCACCATAACTTTTGGTTATAGCACCCAAAGGTGGTTTGAAACCCACACCTGAATGTTGATTTCGAGAGGCCTGCTCTCATCTCTTATAAAGCAAGAATTCAGATTTTCTACTTTCCCTCCTTTCCACTTTCCTGAATCCTTCATGACACACTGAATCGCTTACTAATAGACGGGTTTTTGCGGAAGAACCCCGCCACCCCGTAATATCCAGTTAGCTCCGGTTCTTTTTTATTTTTTGTGGCACCTTGTATTTATGCGCTTACAGAGTTTTTAGATTTTTATCAATCGGTCATACTTTTAGGTGAAGAGTAAAATCAAAAAAATAAAAAAGAATCGCTAATTAAAGCCATTCTTTTAACTAAATATTATTTCTTACTGGAGCTAGCGGGGGAAATCAAACCCCCGACCTACTGATTACGAAACAGTAGGTAAATGGCTTAAAATAGACATTTATGTGTGATATGCGACATGTTTACGACACGTTTTACTCTTTTTTTCGAATGTTTATACTTGTACATGAATTACCACTTTCATTTATTAAACTTTAGAAAACGAATGCACCATTAAATAACTAATGTCTGACCTCTATTCTGATCAACCCCATGCAGTTGCGGACGGATTCCATGATTGTCTTCCAGGTAATTTCCGATGCATAAGAAAATTTCTTTTGATAAGCCAGGCAAAGATTTTCCATGACACTGCTATTTTCCACTTCATCAACGATCAATAGCATATCGGTTAAATAATGCTCTGTACCACGCTTGTTCGCAGTTGCCATCAGCGCCTGATTGAAAACTGTAGGATTCATGTTTTCACCATATAATTGAAGCAGGCTGTGGATGTCATAAAAATCTCTCATGCGGGTATTGGTGGTATTGCGGGAAATAATGGTTTCCAACTTTTCGACCAGAATCGACTCCAGATTGTAAGCCCAGATATCAATTGCACGTTCTTCCAACATCAGCTTGAGTTGATACCGAATTTCTTTAGGGGTAATAATATCACCTGTGGAAATATCCACCTTAAATGGTGTGATCACGCCATCAAACTTTGTCTCGATACTAACCCTGATCCCCGGATACTCGGCTTCATCCATTATCTCACCAATGCTCTTGATATAAAAAGATACACCATCGTCCAAAGGAACCGAGGCAATCGAAGTAACTATCTGCTCAACGTCATCAGCCTTCACATTGATTCCTTTTACCGTGGCATCCAAATCCATGGTCGATCGTGCGTTTAACCCGATCATCGCCGTTACTAGAATTCCCCCCTTCAAAATGAATCGATCTTTATATTCAGAAAGAGAAATTCGCTCCAGAAATCGTTCCATCATATAATGTCGCATCAGCATCTGGGCATCCGCTGCTTTTTTTTTTTGATAGATTACGGATCAAATCCTTCAGTTGTTTTGATGTCTTGATCATAATAGTACCTCCAGATATTGTCGCAAAATTTTTTCAACCCGAAACAGGGATGCATACTGCATTAATGTTCGCAAATTCTTATCTTTGCATCGGACATATTGCTTTATTGCGTCTTGAAAGGTCTGGATTTCAACCCCTTTGCGACTGCGGATCAGATCACAGATGGTTCTTTCCATATCATAAACCGGAACCGTATGTCCAAAGGACGTCTGAGCAGTTGT
>NZ_JAXQGA010000036.1:0-10472 GCF_034438075.1 Acetobacterium sp. K1/6
GAGGCATTCCACCAACATAGCCAATTGCTGCTAACGCATAAGCTGCGATACTGCCTGAAATAACCATCGCTATTTTAATTGGAAATGCGGAAAGGGACATCACAATTCCTTTTGCAGATTTTCCTGTTTTCCATTCTGCGTAGTCGGCACAATCTGAATATACCGCCCCTGAAATTGAGAATCCAAAACCACTTGATAGCGAGGCTAGACCACTCAGTGCCAGGAAGGCCATTGGTTCTCTACCAATAAAGTATGCCAGCACAAGGAAAAACGCTTGCCCGAACAATCCAATAATATAGGTTTTTTTAGTGCCGAGTCTTTTGGCAATTTGTGGTCCAATCAGATTCCCAACAAAGCCACCGACTGTCAGGCTTAAGAAATACATTGAAACAAGCGCCATATCGCCGGCGACATACTGATAAAAATAAACAGCAAATCCCGCCAGCGACAAAGCGGCTGTAAATCTCCCTAACTCCGCCAGCATCAGAATGATCAGATGTTTATTGGTTACCACCTGGTTGATCATCTCACGACCAGTTGGCACATTCTTTTTCGGCCATCGTCCCGGAATATCGACCGGTTTTGCTGCCCGTGCACTGATCATATAACCGACCCATTGCAGCGTCGCAAAAATCAGCATGTAGAGAAAGAACCCTCTGGCATTTCTGACTTCTTCCCCACCCAGCCACATAATCAGTGGCAATGATATCAGGCTAAAAAGAATCCGACTTGCGGTATTCATCTGATTGGTTCTCGATGCCACCATGATCCTGCTTTTAGGTGTATTACCCATTGCTGGCAGGAGCGAAAACCGGGATGCATAACTAAAGTTCACAAATATATGACCGAGCATATAGAATACCGAAAAATAGATCGCCATTGCCACTTCACTCATCCCACTTGGCACTCTAAACATCATGATAAAACAAAAAGCCACCACGGCCGGAGCGATCATCATCCAGGAACGGTATTTTCCCCACGGCAGGTTCGATTTCTCGATGATCGCACCAGTTAGTGGTACCGATATTGCATCAACAATCCGGTTGATGAGTAACATTGTCCCAACAATCGCTGGTCCCAATAACGCAATATCGGTTAAGAAATACGCAAAGTAGCTAACTGCCACCTGCATCATCAGTCCAAATCCAACTTCCGCCGTACCAAAGGCCGTCGCTCTTCCAGTACTTAACGAGAATTCTGAACTTCTCACATTCTCAATACTTGCTGCGCTTCCCACATTATTAACACTCACTACACTTTCCTCCTTTTTCCCCTTAAGCTTCGACTTCTTGCTAAGCCGTTACAAATTATGAAGTTTAAAAACTTCACAAAAATTATCCAAATACGCTAATTTAATCGTTTTCACAAAACCCGGACATTTCCCTTTTCTGCAAGTTTTTTCATCTTATCTCATCACGTTTTTTTCTCACGCTTCCTTTCTTTTAATTCCAATCTAAAAACGCTTTGTAAAACTTATGCTATTTCCAAAATTAAACTTGGTTAACTTGATTATAGCGACTCACTATCCTCTCTACAATGAATAAAGAGGACATCTTTTTTACTCATTTTGTCCTATTTCAAACATTCTATTGTATGTATAAGAATAAATGATACTTCTCTAAGGACGCAAAAAAATTTTTCTGGTCCTGATATATCATTGTTTAAACGGTTTCACTGCTATAGAATTTTTAATAACAAACGTTTTTTTTGTAAAGCGTTTCGAATTTGCAATAAACTGTAAAGGGAAGAGAGTGCCATGAATCAAGAAATAATAGGTCGAATTTATGATATTCAAGGGTTTTCCATTCATGATGGCCCGGGGATTAGAACGAGCGTTTTTCTCAGCGGTTGTCCACTTTGCTGCCGCTGGTGTCATAATCCCGAATCAATTCCATTTCATTATGTGTTGTCGTATACGTCAGTGAAATGCATTGGCATCGAAGCATGCGGATTGTGTTTGTCCGTTTGTAAGCATAATGCCTTAAAAACTGATAAACCAAAGCATTCACCTTTGCACAAGAGCGAAATTTCGCTTATTGACGTTGATCGTGATAAATGCACAAATTGTTTCGACTGCGTGCATGTATGCAAGTCAAACGCCCTTGTTGCTTCAGGTCACGACATGAAACTTACCGATGTCATGGCAAGAATTTTAAAAGATCGGGCCTATTACAATAACTCCGGCGGTGGTCTAACCGTCTCCGGCGGTGAAGCCCTCGCACAAATTGATTTTACGGTAGCACTATTAAAAGCGGCCAAAAATGAAAACATCCACACCTGTTTAGATACAACTGGTTTTGCCGCGTGGGAAACCCTGAAGAGAACCCTTCCTTATGTTGATTTATATCTCTACGACTTAAAACACATGGATACAAACCAGCATAAGAAGTACACCGGGGTTTTTAATGACAAGATCCTTGAAAACGCAAAAAATCTCGTTGAAGCGGGAGGAAAAATTCAATTTCGTTTTCCTATCATTCCCGGCATCAATGATTCTGAAGAAAATCTACGCGCCACCGGTGCGTTCATCCAGGCCCTTAGTCCCTCAGTCGAGCTACTCCAAATACTTCCCTATCATCAATTGGGCCTTCTCAAATATGATAAACTGGGAACAGAAAATCAGCTTAAAGATTTAAAATCACCAAGTGATGAGCTTATGCAAAGCTACAAACAACTCTTAGAAACCTATTTTACACCTGTTCAAATACACTAAGTCTATTTAGTTACTATTATGCCTTTAATCTGGGGCTAACGTGACGATATTTTTAAGGAGGTCTTTTTAATGTTTAAATTTGCAGCAATCAGTCCCCGCATCCAGCGCTTGCGTGACAAGCGTGATGCCGCTAATAAGGGACGCACGATTCTAGATGGTGAACGGACCAAAATTTATACCGACTACTACAAGACACACGAAGCGGAGCCCAACATCTTAAAGCGCGCTCATTGTCTTTATGAGTGGTGCTTAAATAAAACCATTTTGGTCGAAGATGAAGATATTTTTGTGGGTCAGATTGGTCGCTCTTACCGGTCCCTAAACAGCTTTGTTGAGTGGGATGCCTCCTGGCTTCATCAAGCAACTCATGATGATGCCGGTTTTAAAAGCGCTTGGCAGAGTGAAGACGCCTTTGCCTATATGAGTGACTCCGATCGGGATATTTTTAAAGAGGCTTCCGAATATTGGCTGGATCGATCACTTTCAGCCCGCTATTTAGAAAGCATTCCTCCGGTTCTGCAAGGTTTTCAAGGCAATGGGTGCTCCGATTTTTTTGCCCGCAAACCCAGTTTAGGCGGTGTCCCTCAGGGGCATTACAGTCCCAACTTTCAGAAAGTCATTTCTTACGGATTTGGCGGAATTAAACGTGAAATTCGCGAAAAAATGGATCAGCTGCAAGGCCAGATCTACGGCAATGATGCCGCCAAATTTCTCTTTTATCAGGCCGCCGATATTGTCTGCGATGCGGCCCTTGTCTTTACTAAGCGATATGCTAAAGAATGCGCCCGCCAGGCCAAGAACCATGCTGATCCTGAGCGCCGAGCCGAACTGCTTAACATGGCTGATTCCCTTAACTGGATCATGGAGCATCCGGCTCGAAATACCTGGGAAGCTCTGCAATGTGTTGTTCTCTATCAGATCATGCTTGTCGCCGACGGTCAGCAACATGGCTTATCGCAAGGGCGAGTCGACCAATACGCTGGCTGGTTCGCCGAGGCTGAACTCAAATCAGGAACCCTCACAATGGCGACACTCCAAGAATATGCTGATGCTTTTTTCCTTAAATTAAACGATAATCTTATTCAGGTTCGCATGAGTACAAACGACATGTTGTCAAAAATGTATAGCGGAAAAGGCTATTCCTATAATACCGGCGGTCATCACTTCACCATCGGAGGCATTAAAAAAGATGGATCGGATGCCACAAATGCGTTAACCCGATGTCTGCTTCATACTACTGGTCGGATGTTTCTCGCTGATCCTTCCGTTGACATTCGCATCCATAAGAACACGCCTACCGATGTGTGGGAGTTAGCAATTCAATCAAGTAAGGCCTGCGGTGGGGTCCCCTCATTTGAAAATGATGAATTGATCATACCGATGCTACTCAAGCGTGGACGAACTCTGGAGGATGCGCGCGACTATTGTATTATCGGATGTGTCGAACCTTCCGGCTCTGGAAATGAATGGTCTGCCAGTGGTGGTCCTGGTTCTGAAGTATTCTTTAACCTTTTAGGACCCATTATTATGGCCATCCACAATGGCACAAATCCGCTGACGGATTTCTCAAAAGGTCTCAAAACGGGTTACCTCTATGATTACAAGACCTTTGACGAATTCAAGGACGCATTTGCTGCCCAGTTAAAGTACTTTCTCGATTGGCAGATAACCGGGGGAAATTGTTTTGAGCTGATGTACGCCGATCATTTTCCTGCCGTTGTTGCCTCTACGACCATGGATGGCTGTGTCGAAAGCGGCAGGGATGCACTTTCTGGCGGCTGCAAATATAACTCAACAGGACTAACCGGTTGCGGAATCGGCAATGTAGCGGATTCTCTAATAGCCATCAAAAAATTATGTTTTGATGATCAGACCGTTACAACCAAAGAACTTTATAGCGCCTTATGTGCCAACTGGAAAGGCTACGAATCCCTCCATCAAGCCATTGTTTTTGACATTCCCCATTACGGAAATGACATTGATGAGGTCGATGAGCTGGCGGCCTGGGTGATGGAATTAGCGAATGATCACGTTTCTGCTGCCACCAATCCCAGAGGCGGTAACTGGGCATTTGGAACCTTCACCATGACTGTCCATGTTGATTATGGTTCAAAAACTGATGCCACACCTGACGGCAGACAAAAAGGTGAGCCTCTTGCTGAAGCCATCTCCGCCAGACAGGGCTTTGATCGAAATGGGGTTACCGCCTATCTGAATACGGTCTCTAAACTGCCTCAAAGAATGCTCGGTAATGGCGACCAAATGAACCTCCGCTTCAGCCCTTCCTGTGTCGCGAATAAAGAAGGCGTTGAGAAGCTTCGTCAATTAATGAGCACTTACTTTGAAAATGGTGGCATGGAGGTACAGTTTAATGTTGTTGACACAGAGACGCTTTATCAGGCTCAGAAAAATCCGGAAGAATTTAGAAATCTAATCGTACGCATTGCCGGCTTTTCCGTCTATTTCGTCGAAATGCCTAAGGTTCTGCAGGATGATTTTATTTCCAGAACTGAGCACAACACACTTTAAAGAGGATGATCTAGCACTATCTGATCTGATCAAGCTCAATTTGGATCTGACCGGCTACGACAATGTAATCACCAGCCGTTTGAATGGCATAATTGTATGCCTCAAGAATTTCATCTTTTTCGCAGCCGGTTAGAACCCCTATTAAAAGGACGATTGCCACAAAGGCAAATAGTCGCTTTTTCATCAAAATACCACCTTTCCTGAAAAAATCATCGACCTTTTGACCTCTTTCTGATGAGAATATCGGTTTTTTTATGTTTTTTCCGCTTAAAAACTGCTTGTGGTGGATTTGTTAGTCTCACAATCGTGATTGTAAGCAAAAGCATTACCGTAATGGATAACATGGATAGAGTAAGATTTCCGTGTTCGGAAGTATTCATGAATGTTCCCGTATCAAATCTCATCACCGTCAATCCTGATAGAATCGGGTACAGACTTCGCATCGTGACATCCTTAATAAACATAGCGCTGTATCCGAACAAAAAAGACACAATAACGCCTCCCATAAAAATTCCCGGTTTCCTGCTTGTAAAAGCGATGATGGGCAGAACCGCTATATATGTAAAAGCTGATATTCCTAACATCTGTAAAAGACCCGTGCATAAAACAACAGCGCTCAGACCTGAAATACCGGACAGTACTCCGACAATCAGCGTTATTGTATAGCTGTAAAACCCAAACAGTACACTTAAGATTCCCATTGCCAGGAGTTTTCCAAATAGTAACCGCTGAAAGCTTACTGGAACCGTCAAGATATTTTTTAAAGTATTATCTGTATATTCGCGGCTGATTAGATAGCCTCCAATTAAAGTGAAAATGACAGGCATAAAAATGGTTGCACTATTCCATATGGTACTGTTAAAGAGCGCGAAAAAGTCAAAATTCTGTGTCGTCACCTCTGGGGTGGCAACTGCTTGTGTGAATACCGACAAAATTGCCGGAAGTGTCATGCCAATGAGACCAATGAGCAAAACGTGAAATCTCTTTAATTTTAAAAATTCGGTTTTTATAATGCCAAGCACAAAAGATACCCCCTTTCTCTAAATTTCTCGGCGCCGATAAATCCAGATCATCAGCCAAACGCAAACTGCTGCTTCCAACAAAAGCACACCAAAACATACCGGTGTCGCTATAAAATATTGGCTGAAACGATTGTAAAATTCTGTCTGAATTTCACCGATCGGCTCATAAAATTGGTAGAGCCACCGAAAAATAATAGGAACAGGCATCAGTGTTCCGATATTTAGCCCTAAAGGCTGCATCAGAACCACTTCGCTAAGACGCATCGCATAATTTAGCAACGAGTAAAAGAAGACGATAATTACTGATAGAATGTAACTTTTATTAAACCACACAACCAACACAATACAGGGAAGCGCAGCCGCCCACATGAGTATCCCCATCGCTGTTGTAAGCGATAATTGAAATATAAAACCATTCAACGGAATGTCTTGAAAAATAGCTATCACCGTGCTGACTGTAAACCCCATTAGTTGAAAAGCAAACGAAAAAAGTAGCAAAACTAATAACTTCACAATAACCAATTGATCTTTTGATACCGGTATGCTAAGCAGATTTTTTAGCGTATCATGATCCTGCTCGACAAAAAACAGATTAGCTGCCAGAATAATCAGCAGGGGCATTAAAAGCAAGAAGGCGTTGTCCTCTCTTACTCCTGACTGAAAACTTGCAAAATCCGAACCTGATAGTAATACAGCATTAAAAAGAGGAAAAACGAAAGCCGCCAAAATTCCTAAAAAAAATATCTTCTTTCTTTTGAATTTTTTAAATTCACTAAGAAACAGGTTATGCAATGCCCTCACCTCCGGTTATACGTTTGAAGTAATCCTCTAAAGTATCTTCACACGTGTGGGCTTCCGATACCTCCAATCCACTTTCAATAAAAGTACGGTTTAATTTCGCCACAGACAAATTATTATCATAAAGACGTAAGCTGTGATCATTTTCCACTGTAAAGTTATTTACCCTAAAATTTCTCTCCATGATTCTGGCTGCCTGCGCTGAATCAGAAACAATAAAGTGAATGTATTTGCCGTTTTTTTCTTCCAGTTCAGCAAGACTCTCCTCCTCCAGTAATACACCCTGGTCAATGATTCCAATGTCATCGACCAACAGGGCGATTTCTGAAAGAATATGGCTGGAAATTAAAATGGTTTTCCCTTTCGCATCACACAGCTCCCGAATAAACGAACGTACCTCGGCAATCCCAATTGGATCAAGCCCATTGATCGGCTCATCCAAAATCAGTAGTTCCGGGTCATGCATGATGGCAAGTGCGATTGCCAAG
This sequence comes from Acetobacterium sp. K1/6, assembly GCF_034438075.1. Classification (NCBI taxonomy): domain Bacteria; kingdom Bacillati; phylum Bacillota; class Clostridia; order Eubacteriales; family Eubacteriaceae; genus Acetobacterium; species Acetobacterium sp. K1/6. Next base: position 7,551 of record NZ_JAXQGA010000036.1, read on the forward strand.
CGCTGCTTCATACCGAGGGAGTACTGAGAAAACAGCTTTTTATCTCTGTACGGCAACCCGACAACCTCTAATGCACTTGAAACAGCATCACGCTTAGAAACACCTCTAAGCTGAGCGAATATTTTTAAATTTTCCGTTCCTGTCAAATTGGGATAAAATCCCGGTGATTCAATTAAACTACCAATACGGGGTAGAATTTTTTTTTCATTTCCCTGAATACTTTTTCCAAAAATCTTAACTTCTCCGGAAGTAGGTCGCGTTAGATTCAGCAGCATTTTCATGGTCGTGGTTTTTCCGGCGCCATTTCGACCAAGTAGTCCATAGATGCGGCCTTTTTTAATATGGATATTCAAGTTAGCAACACTTTTTTGCTCACCATATTGTTTTGTAATATTTTTTGTTTCGATTATAAAATCACTCAAACTAAGAACCTCCTTTTCTTGTTGAAATAAGTTTACCATGCCAACGTTGCATTAACCTTGCCGCAACCTTGTATTAACCTTGCAATTTTTAAAAAAAGAATCCCTGCCGTAGCAGGGATTCTTCACTCAATTAGTGGTAAAAAGACAGTGAAAACAGTATATTGATGTGGTTCACTTTGAACAGTAATTCTGCCCTTCATTTTTTCAACCATCTGCCGAACAATGGACAGTCCCAATCCACTGCCCTTATCAGAACGACCTTTATCACATTTATATAGTCTTTCAAAGATGTGTTGCAACTCGTTTTTTTCAATTCCGATCCCGTTATCCTCGATACAGATTTCTATTTCAGTTTCCTTTTCTGCCACTTCAATTTTAATCTGCCCACCCTGACTGTGGACAATGACGTTTTGAACCAGATTATTAACAATACGGGCATATCCATCCATATCTACCCTAGTAAATAGTGGTTTTTCCGGAATTTCGATTTTATAATCCAAATAGCTTTCCTCAAAAATGGGTATCCAGTCTTTTAAAATATTTCGTGTCAGCTCCGCAATTTCGACCCGCTCTATGGCTAGAGCGAATTCGCTGGAGTTTAATTTAAACCAATCGAATAGAATATCAATATAATCTTTCAAGTCATGTGCTTTCCGTCTTGCAATCTCGAGATATTCCTCCCGCTCTTTACCAACTATAACACCCCTATGAACGGCATCCAAATAACCGATCAAAGTTGTAAGTGGTGTTCTTACATCATGAGAAAGACTGGTCATAATCTGACGATTGGTTTCGTCCGCCGCTTTGAGCTGTAAGATCTGTCTTTCATAGCGATAAACAATTTGATTTATTTTATAGGAAAGGTCAGCGGTCAACTCATCGTTTGTAGCAAGAATTTTTCGATTACCGTTTCCAGATTCAATATCAATCAAGGCATCCATCATGTCCTTAAGCTGACGCTTAACACCAATCAGTTTTGACAAACAGATCATACCGAAAATAAGTGCAAGACAAAACAATATGCCCAAAACTACCTCGCGAATCACGGTCTACACCCCTTTGTTGAAACGATAACCAATCCCCTTTACCGTTTGGATATAAAACGGTGTGCCGGATTCAGGTTCGATCTTTTTGCGGAGGCGGCTAATTATCGCCATAATGTTACTGTCATCATAAGCGTAAGATTCACCCCAAACTTCCTCATAAATCTGTTGTTTCGTTAGAATTCTTCCTTGATTTTTAGCACAGAACAGCAGAAGATCAAATTCTTTGGGGGGCAATTCAAATGTACCAGTCAGCGTGGTCACGCTCCGGCTATCTAGGTCTATGGTCAATCCTTGGTAGGTCATCGGATGAGAATGCTCTCCCTTCAGATTGAAACGTGTATATCGGCGTATCAAAGAAACCACCCGGGCAATCAGTTCATCCATATCAAATGGCTTTGTCAAATAGTCATCTGCACCGGAACGAAGCCCGCGGACTTTTGATATACTATCATTTTTAGACGTCAACATAAGAATGGGAATACTGCTTTGTTGGCGTATTTTCTCCATTGTCTGAAAGCCGTCCATTCCCGGCATCATCACATCTAAAAGGATCAGCTGGTAGTCATTCTTTTCGAGCATGATCAGCCCATCTACGCCTGACGAGCCGCAATCTGCATCTATATTTTCAGCCGCCACACTCTGCTTTATCAAAGCGCATAATTCCTTATCATCATCTATAATTAAAATTCTATTTGTCATACTTCCTCCTTATCGTATATTGTTATCTATAACATCATAACATATCTACAATATAAAAGCAGAGTCAAACCTTACTACCATCTAATGAAGCCGTGCAACTCCGTCGCAGCTCTCGCTACGCCTCCGTTTGGGGCTTCGCCCCATAAAAAAATAGCGATGAATATTGATTTTCAAGTAAACTTGAATCAATGCTTCACTTTACTGCCGTTTTACTCGCTCATGCGGCACTTCGGCGTAGCTAGCGCTAAGCCTACGTCGCGTCAGTCGCCAGATGGCTCCTTCCTAAAAAATATAAAAAGAGCGGTGATTAAACCTTACTGCCGTCTAATGATTCCGTGCAACTCCGTCTCCGCTGCGCTACGCCTCCGTTTGGGGCTTCGCCCCATAAAAAAATACAGATATAAATATTGATTTTCAAGCTCACTTGAATCAATATTCATATCTGTATTTTTTTGCACGGCTTCATTTAAATAAAAGTCCCGCAATGTCCTATCCTCCCAGGCAGTTGCCCACCAAGTACTTTCGGCGCTGGAAGACTTTACTTCTGTGTTCGGTATGGGAACAGGTGTGGCCCTTCCGCCATCATTACGGAACTAGTTATACTAGTTTAAACTATTTAATTATAATTGCATTTATATGAATTGTTTTTCGGTGATCATCGATCACTCGAAACAGCACAGTGTATAAAATCTTGGATCAAGACCTCGGTCGATTAGTACTGGTCAGCTCCATATGTTGCCATACTTCCACATCCA
>NZ_JAXQGA010000037.1:0-8143 GCF_034438075.1 Acetobacterium sp. K1/6
TATTGGTTCTCCTTCATTTTATGGATTTAGTTTATATGACCTTAGTAAATCTGTCCAGTTAAGTATAGCCTATCCATTTATGACGGTTGAAAAAGCGGCTACCGATATAAGTGATTATGTTTTACAAACATATGGGAAACATGTCTTTGCAATTTGCGGAGCATCGCTGGGGGCTACAATTGTGGTTGAGATAATTGTTCAAAACAGACTTGAAATTGATAAGGCAATTGTTGATGCAGGGCCGATCGTTCCAATGAATAAATTTTTGTTGGACTTGTCTGTAAATTATCGAATAAGGCAAGCGCATAGCATGAAAAAAGGAAGCAGGCTTTTGAAGCATCTACTAAATCGAACCTTTTATCCCCCGGAAATGGTTGATGACGTTTTTCGAATTGGGGCAAATATGACAGGTCAAAGCTGCAGAAATGCCCATGTGTCGGTTTTTAGTTATGCCCTTCCAGATTCAATTGTTGACTCCAAGACCGATATCGCATATTGGTATGGTTCCAAGGAGGCGTGGCTGGGAAAAAAATATGCAAATTGCATATTATCAAAATCCCCCAGTGTTAAGATCAAGGTTTTCAAAGGATTTGATCACGGGGAATTGTGTGTCGGAAACCCGGATTTATATCTAAAAGAAATGACCGAATTTTTAAAATCATAGAGTGAAATAAAAATGAGAGGTGAAAAACCATGCCGAAAGAAAATCGTGTTATGGCCATCGAGGGAGGAAAGTGTCTGATTATTGTTCATTCTTATCATCACAACAATACCGCAAAAATTGCTGATGTATTTGCCGAAGTATTACATGCCCCGGTAAAAAGAATTGATCAGGTCACGCTGAAAGATCTTGAGGATTATGACCTGATTGGCTTTGGAGCAGGCATCGACAGTGGCAGTCACTATAAAGAATTACTGGATCTAGCTGATCAGTTGCCGGAAGTGTCTAAAAAGCCTTGCTTTATCTTCTCTACCAGTGCGATTATAGGAGAAGATAAGGTAGTAAAAGATCATTCGGTACTAAGACAGAAACTTGTGTCAAAGGGATACATCGTAAAAGGGGAGTTTAGCTGCAAAGGGTTTAATACCAACAGTTTTCTTAAATTCTTTGGTGGAATGAATAAAGGTAGACCAAACAGTGAGGATTTAAGGAATGCAGCGGAATTTGCCTTGAACCTGGAATTGTGACAAATGAAAAGTCCTCGATGTCTCTAAGCCCCCGGCGTTGTCCGGGGCTTTTTCAGTGCGATGCGCAAGAGGTCAACGTAAATATTTAATATACTCGCTGGAAATGGTTGAAATGGGACAGATGGTACACCAGGTGCGCGGTTTGTAAACCAGCGACAGGATCACACCGATAAACGTGGTAGTCAGCATCATGGAATAAAAACGGTAGGACAGATGTGTCAACCAAGCTGGTAGCCTTTCAAAGATGATCAATTGAGGCATTTCAAATGGCAGGGGAATCACAATCAGAAAACGAAGGTATTCCAAAGCGGGTGAAAAGCCTAGTCCAACACGAACGGTGGACATGGTGATAAAGATTAGGCTGATGCCAAAATAGATAAGCATAATCCGTTTCATCTTACCTTGGATAAAAAAGGCTGGTGTTTTCAACGAAAATTTCGAAGTAAGTTTGCCAGTCGTGCTCAGCAGGCTGGCCCGGGGGCAATAGCCTTGACACCAGGTTTTTTTGCGGTTTTTAAATAATAAAATAAAGGGTAACATCATGCAGACGAGACCCAAAATGGCAAAGTGAATATTGACAAATCCCAACGCAAAATAAGTCAGTACCAAGAGGAATAAGAATTGATTGTTTTTCATACAACAGCACCTTTAATTTAAAAGGAAGAACTGATCATAAAACCAAGAATGGCGCCATAAATCGCAGTTCGATGGGGTTTGGCAGTAATGGGGCAACTGCCGTTGGAGCAGCCAACCAGTTTATAATAGAGAAGTCCCAATGCGCCACCGACAAGTGAGCCTATTATTTTAATATACATTTGATACCTCCGAATAAAAAATTGATAAATGAAATGAATGCTTCTTATTGTATCAAAGACTTTTTTTGAAATCGGTGATTAGATCACAGTAAATAAACGGATAGTTCAGAAGCCCTGTTGCCAGGGGGACTTATGCTTATTTGAGAAATACACCATAAAATAACCGTCCCCTCAAGCTAAAAAATAAAACCCAACAAATGGGGCCTAAATTGAAAAGGCCCCGTTTGTTGGGTTTTTATTTTTCTTGATATTTTGAGTTTTAGAGACTATAATTACACATAGAGCAAACCCAACAAATGGGGCCTAAATAAAAAAGGCCCCGTTTGTTGGAAAAGAAAAATCGGAGATGAGATAAAGTGAACGATAAATTAAGAACTGCTGAATTGATTAAAGAATTCGGGGATAAACCGTTTGCAAGTAATCAACTTTACCAATTCTATTTAGAAGAAGAGCCGGATTTAAAAGAAACGACTTTTAGGTGGCGGGTTTATCATTTGAAAAAGGAACAAGTAATTCAGAGTTTAAAAAGAGGATTATACACAGCAACAAGAAAAAGTGATTTCTCCCCCCCTATCGACAAGAAAATGAAGAATCTTTACAAGAAGATTAAAGTACAATTTCCATATAGTGAAGTGAACATATGGGATACAAGCTGGTTAAATAAGTACATGGTTCACCAACCTATTACTAGTAACATTATTATTGAAGTTGATAAGGATGCAGTATCATCGGTGTTTGCTTTTTTACAGGAATCAATGAAGAACGTATTTATAAATCCAGACAATCACGAGATAGAAACATATATGATACCAGGACAAAAGAATGTTATTGTCAAGAATTTGGTGGTAGAATCACCAGTTGAAATAAGGGAAGGGATCAGCATACCCGGAATTGAAAAAATAATGGTTGATCTGTTTGTGGAAGATCAATTATACGTGACTTATCAAGGTGGAGAATTAAAGAATATCTATGAAGTATTTTTTGAAACCTTTAGCATTAATCAGTCTAAACTGAACCGCTATGCAACGAAAAGAAAGGTAAAAGGGCGTTTTTTAGAATTTCTAAAAAAAGAAACGGCTATCGATCAGAAAGAGATTTACATTTGAGGTAACTAAATGATCCATAACAATACATTTTCTGAAGAATGGATTCAGAAAATCAGCAATGATTACAAACGTGGGAGCAAGAAAGCAGATCCTGCATTAATTGAAAAAGTGACAAAAGCACTGTACCTTCTCGAAAATTTATCGCAAACTGAGCTAGTGTTTATCTTTAAAGGCGGAACCGCCTTATTGCTGCTTCTGGATGAAATGCATCGTTTTTCTATTGACATTGATATCATCATCGAGAAAAATAAGAAGGATGTCGATTTGGACGCGATTTTGAGTAGGGTCGTCGAGGCGAGTCATGTATTTAATCGATTTGAAGAAAATAAAAGAAACGGGAGTAATGATGTACCCAAAGCCCATTATAAGATTTTTTACAAATCGGCACTGGATGAATCAGAAAGTTATGTTCTATTGGATGTATTATTTGAAAAGAGCCATTATGCTGAAATTATTGAGAAAGACATTAATTGTAAATTCATTGATTATGAAGAACCATGCAGATTAGTCAAGATCCCCAATATTGATTGTATTCTGGGTGATAAATTAACAGCCTATGCTCCCAACACAACGGGCATTCCTTACGGAAAAAACAAAGAACTAGAAATTATTAAACAGCTGTTTGATGTGGCCAACTTATTTGATAGAATGGAAAACATAAAAGTAGTTGGTGATACATTTAAAATGATGGTCCAGCAGGAGTTGATGTACAGAGGAATGGATGATTACACATATATTGATGTGCTTGACGATATTTTTCTGACCTCGAAAATCATTGGAGAACGCGGGCGGATCGAGAAAGAAACATTTGAGTTATTACAGACTGGCATTAAAAGGATAAAGAATTATATTTTCTCAATAAATTATATTGCCGATAGAGCGGTGAACAGCGCTTCAAAAGCGGCTTATCTATCATTGCTGATTAAGTATGGGATATCTGATATTCAACGCTTTGATAAGACAATTGATTTAAGGATGTTGGTGATTAAAAATCCGGAATATAAAAAATTTAAAACAATAATGAAATTTGATCCTGAAGCGTATTTTTATTGGTATAAAAGCATTGAAATACTCGACCAAGAAGAATTTTCCAAACGACCTATTTCTAGGTCAAATGAAAATTGAGAAGGAGCGTTGTTATGGAAAATTACACCAATGAAGAATTAACTGCTGCGCTTTGGGAAGTAGCTTCAACGATTAGCAAATGTGAAAAAATGCAAGGGAAATTTGCGCAAGGAACCTCCCAGTGTTCACTGCTTAGAAATAGAATCAAAGCAATGGATATCTCAAAGCTATTGATAGAAAATAAACTAGCTAAAAAGGAACAAAAAATAATTGAACAGTACACAAAAGAAGAATTAATAAAAGCACTTAAGCCAGTCGTTTCAGTTATTAGCAAATGTGAAAAAGCACAGGGGAAATTTGAAGAGGGAACCACGCACCACAGACGTCTTGAAAATTTAATCAAAGCAATGAATATTTCTAAAGGCTTGCTCGAGGAACAGCTTACTTTGATGGAATAAATAGCGGTTTGTCATAAATATAAATGGACAAAATAAGAAAACGGCTCCTTGGTATTGGATGAATATGACGAACGAATCGTCTCCACATCGTTAGGACAAAGGAATTTGCACAAAAGAACCGTCCCCTTGTGCAATGGGTACTTCAGGAATCACCGTTTACAAATAAGGGAAGTGTTGTGGAAATCTTTACGGATTTGAATGTGTGGATGGGGATAAGGAAGGTTATTGAAGAGATTAATGTAAATGCAGTGGCGTAAGGAATAAACAAAAATAAGAGAAGAGTGGATTATATGTGGGAAATAGCATTAAGTACGACCCCAATACAAGAGTCTGAAAAAAATATTATAGAAAAAATTGATGATGGATGGTTTGGTATTATTGCAAGCCTTTTTAGCAATATGTTTACATGGCTAGCTATTTTAGGAATAATAATATTATGCATAGCTGTCGTGATAACAATTGCTCGCTATAGAAAACGTGTAAATGGAAAAAGTAAAGAAAAAATAGATCAATTAGTAAAAGAGAAAAAATATATACGAGGATTATTTATTGAATTAAACGATTCAAAAGAGAACTTACGATATTTCTTGTATAGGGGGAAATGGAAAAAAAGAATCATACAAGATTTTAATAGTGTATTTGATGATGAATATGGTGATTTACTAAAAGAAGTTTTTCGTGATAATGGAGATGTTTTATTTTCATTAGGTATGTATAGCAAAATTGATAAGGTAATTGAGACAATAGAGAAAACTAGACGGTTTTTGAATGACGTACATAATGACCAGGTTGAATATCCATCAAAGTATCAAGATTCTATGGTTATATTTCGAATTTACTCTAATAAATATGATGAAATTCTGTTGCCACTAAGTAAAAAAGCTGAATATATAAAAAATAATTATGTGATTTTATCTGGAAGCGCTGGAAATGGTAAAACTAATCTTCTTTGTAGCTTTTCGGAGCTACTCTTTAGTCTAAAATATCCTTGTGTATTTATGAATGCAAAAGAGATGGAGAATGACATTGAAAGATATTTTGAAGAACAATTGAACTTTTTAAAATTAGTTGAGAAACATGAAAAATGTATGATTGCAGTTGAAATATTAAGTAGATTAAGATTTAGACCAACATATGTCATTATTGATGCAGTAAATGAAAATAACAATAAAGAATTTTTAGAAAAGTTACCGGTGTTTTTGGATAAATTATTAGATAAAAAATATATTCGTGTACTTATTACCTGTCGAAGTGAATATTTTGAGGCAAGATACAAGAAAATTTTGCTTGAAAATATGAGACATATAGCGTTATACGATAACATACAAGAGCAGATGTATTCTAGGAATGCTGTAAATAGAATGTTTGACATATATTCAAAGGAATTTATATTTAATGGTGTATTATCGTTGTTTGTAAGAAACAAATTAAGTCAACAGTTATTACTTATGCGTATGTTTTTTGAAACGCACGTGGGTACAAAGCAAATAGTTAACGATATGGATTATTATATGCTTTATGATAAATATATTAATCAAATTGGGGAACAGAAACAAGTTGATATCAGAGCCTTTTTAGATAAAATTGTTAAGATTATGACTGAACGAAATGATTATGGTTTTGTATCCGATAAGTTGATTAGTGAAAAAGATGAACATATATATGAAAAAGTTGATGGAACTATTTTGTTATCGAAAACACTGATACATCATGAAGATTCAATATTAAAAAATGAAGAAGGCGTAATATATTTCGTGTTTGATGAATTGAGGGATTACTGTATAGCAAGATACAATTTGATGAGAATGTGTAAAAGTCAGGACGATCTACCAGAAAAAGAACAGATTATACAATATCTTGACGGGCTGTTCCAAGAGGAGGCTGTTTGTTTTGAAGGAGTAGTAAATTATATATACAGAGATTATAACAGTAGGAACGATGAACAGTTGTGTAGTGAAATAATTGAAAAGTTTATTAAACCAGCTGATGTTAAAGCTAATGGAAGAAATTATATGTCTAATGAACGGTTAAAAGGATGGGGATTAAGGCTGATATTTCAAAATAGTCAAAAACAATTGGTATGTGAAGAAGAATATTTGAAATATATTGTATACGAGAATCCAGGGAACTTATTATCATCTCTTTTTAGTTTTTTAGTTCTTCAGGAAAAAGAACATGGTCCATATTCATTGGAGATATTGTTTCATTTTCTTAGAGATATTCACGATAAAAAGGTATTTATCAAAGTTATAGATAATTGTGTAGGTGCATTTGGAAGAGACTGTATTAGCCATACAGATTTTTTCAAAATCGATGAAGAATTACATGACGTTTCTAAAGAAGCGTTGGCAAGATTTAGACACTTTGAAGTCATATTTATGATGCTTTTTAAATGGGAAGGAAGGAAAAAGTTAAAAGAGCAAATAAAAAGAGATTGCGATATTGATGCTGTTAAAGAAGAAATAAGACAACAATATTATTTTGACGGAGAGGGGAATGATGATTATTATTAAAACGAATGGGTTCTGTTTCTTTGATAAAATTAGTATTGGAGCAAAAAGAAAAATGCAGAAATATTATGGTGTAAAAAACAATACATATGCTGGTAAAACAATTGGACGTATATATAATCAATATTTTGGAAATGCATATAGAGTCAGTAAACTTTATAGAAAGTATTATCGTAAAGAATTTCCTTCTTGTAAAGATTTTTTGATATGTAGGTTTAATCTGAGTCAGGATTTGGTAGAAGAAATTATTAATAAAAATTTGCAATGTACAAATATGGAAATCAAAAGAGATCAAATTGCTTACTCATTTAACTATGATGATAAATTGGTTGATACATTTAAGAAATACGTGGGAGGAATTCGCAATGAAGATTAGAATAGGATATGTCACGAATAGCTCATCTACAAATTTTCTTATATTATCAAAAAAAGAATTAACACCGGAATATTTGTTTAAAAAACTAGGTTTTAAAAAGGGATCTATTATAGAACAACATGCGTGGGATTTATGTGAGAATATTATTAATGGAACATTTAGAGGGTTAAGATATTTTGATTTTGATGAAATGAATTATGAAAATGTGAAAGAAGTATTTGGTGAAGAAGCTGCTGAAAAGTATAAAAAATATAAGGGAAAAGGATTTTACACCTACATGGGATATACAAGTAGTGATGAAGATACCTTAACTAGTTTTTTCACAACTGATACTTTTGAACTAGAGGAGAATGGTATATATATTAATGGAAGAAGCTGCGTGTGGTAAATATTTATGAAAATTTATGTGGATAAAAAATATCATTTTTATGAGTTGTTTAATGAAAAAAATGGAACTTTAATAAGAAGTAATATAGAAGGAACAGATATAGATGCAAAATGTAGGTCATTTCCGGAATTGATTGATATTGGAATAATGGGAAGCTGTATATAATGTACACGCTTGTCAAGACACGAAATCAGAAATATTTAGATAAATCTCCTTTCGCATTTTGATCAGGCAGCC
>NZ_JAXQGA010000038.1:0-8127 GCF_034438075.1 Acetobacterium sp. K1/6
ATGACATTTTTAGATGTCTGAGGCAACGGTTTTGAGTTTCAAAAAGTATTTAGTGTAACTTTTATGCAAAGTTGAGGTTGTATATTTTTAGTAATGGCTTTGGTGATGCCTCAACCGCCGGAATCATCAATACCACAATGTCGGCAGCTGGGATGCTCACCGGTATTTTGTTTGGTCGAATGCAAAGTATTCTCAAAAAACTGATTATTCCGGTATCATTATTGGTGGGTGGTTTGGGGATGCTGCTCATTTTCGTAATTGGCTCGCTGCCAGCACTGTTTATCGGTGCCATGTGCTGCGGTTTCTGTATGGCAACCATTAACCCGGCGGGGACCTTTCTAGCAGCCAATGCCGTCCATTCTTCCATCAGTTCATTGGCTATTGCCATTGTTACCGCATCGGCAAGTGTTGGGATTTTTGTCTCGCCAATTCTTTCAAACGCCGTGGCGAATGCCTGCGGGGGAGATATAACCATCAAATTTTTAATGGCAGCGATCGGACTGCTTGGAACTGCCTTATTAGCCTGGGTTGGTAATGTGATAATAGATAAAAACCAAAGTGGAGTCTGATTTAGATAACCGCTGGTTTCGGAAAAGTTCGGTTTTTTAGTATACCCGGCATGGAGCGATCTAACAATCGATGTCGAATCAGCTATATTGGTTAATGGACCATGAAACTGATTCAGTGGATGCGGGGTAAACCTATACCATGATGATCAGCATACAACCATTATTTTTATCCAATACATCAGTCTTTGTAAAGTCGATCCTGGTGTAAAATCAACGCTAACAGTTAAATTACGCGCAGTTCTTTTTTATTGATGTTTTAGGACAAATTGAGCTGGGAAAGTCGAGCTATTAAGCAACAAAACAAATGACGAAAAAACAGTCAAACTCAAAAGTATACTTGGGTTTGACTGTTTTTTAAGTATAACTTAAGCGATATTATTCGCGAATAAAATAACGCTTGACAAAGCGATAGAAACGGTTTACAATTTATTCACGAATAACTTATTCATGAATAAATTGAAATTGAAAGGAAATAAAATGGAATTAAGTCAAGAAACCCAAAAAAAGAATCAGTTGTTTGAGAATTTATATGATGGAAAAATGCCGGAAAGGGTTCCAGTGTTCGTTAATGCAGACAATGCTTTTTGCTTGGAATATGCCGGATTTGGTCTTTTAAGTGAACAATATAGCATGGAAAAAAATATTGAAGCGTTTAACAAAGCAACAGAGGATTTTAATTCAGATGTTTGTTTTGGCGCAATGATAAGAATTCCGCATCTTTACAAAATACTCGGTGCAAGAAATTTTGTGCCTGGTTCAGATGGTTTTATTCAGCATCCAGAGATTGAAACCCTTAGAGAAGATGAATATGATGAATTTATTGCTGATCCTTATAAAACCATTTGGGAAAAAGTTATGCCTAGATTGTATTCAGAAATCGAAAAAGGTGGGTTTGTCAGTCATAAAGCAGTCACAAAAGCTTTTTTCACTTTCTATGCGACGATGAGTCAAATGGGGAGTGCCTGTGCTGAGATTTCAAATAAGCATGGTAAGTCTACCTATACTACGGCAAGTACATCATGCGCAGTTCCTTATGACATGTTGTCAGACCATTTGCGTTCGTTCAGTGAGTGTAGCAAGGATATTAGAAGACGACCTGAAAAAGTGATGGCAGCTTGTGAGGCGATTCTGCCAATGGCGGTTAAAGCTAGTATTTTGCCTAACTCAAATCGATATAACCGTACCTTCAATCCGCTGCACATGGGCCCTTACATGCGAGAAAAAGATTTTCAACGATTTTACTGGCCAACATTCAAAGCTTATGTGGAGGCTTTAGATGAAGCTGGTGTGGGTGTCAATATTTTTATGGAACAAGATTGGACACGCTATCTGGATTATCTGAATGAGTTACCTAAAGGATGTCTGATGTTTTTTGAATATGGTGATCCGAAGGTAATTAAAGAAAAGGTCGGGAAACGACATATCATCAGTGGTCTTTACCCAATGAGCATCCTTAAAACTGAAACCGAACAGGTGTGCATTGACAAAGCGAAAGAAATAATGGACATTCTGGCACCGGGGGGGAATTATATGTTCGGCTTTGACAAAGGAATACTTCGTCTCAAGGATGTCAATGTCAATAATTTAAAAGCTGTTTTAAATTTTGCCCAGGAATATGGGAAATATTAGGAGGATATTGAAATGAATAATGAATTCAATTCAGAATATTATGATTCGTTTATTGAAGCAATGCAGAAATATGAGATTCCAGAAAGTGCTTTTCCATTTACAGGTGAAACATTTCAAGGTATTGAAGAAATGTTCTTTGGATTTACCATGTTTTTAATCAGTTAACTCAGTAAGAAAGAGTATAGGCGATTAAGTAGATCGACGCAATGACTTATGAACGAGTTAGGTTAAAACCAGTGAATGTCATAAAACTGATTTTATTTAAGAAAGGATATAAAAATGTTAGATTTAAAACTATTAACACAGTCTTTGGGAGATTTGGAAGAAGACCAGGTAATGGACCAATTAAAAGAATTTGCAAAGACTAATCCGAGTGAAGCAGAAGCACTCGAAGCGGTTGCAGCATGTCAGGGAGGGATGTCAATTGTTGGGGAACTTTTTGAAAATGGAGATTATTTTGTTGGTGATTTGATTTTTGCCGGTGAATTATTGACTGAAGCCATTAATGTTTTAAAACCAGCTCTTGGCGGTGGTGCTTCTACTGTGATTGGAACCATTTTATTGGGAACTGTACACGGAGATTTACATGATATTGGAAAAAATATCTTCAGAAGCATGGCAGAAGCAGCGGGTTTTGAAGTTATTGATATCGGGATTGATGTTGAAGTTGAAGTTTTCGTTCAAAAAGCAAAAGAAATTAAACCACAGATTATTGGAATGAGTGGTGTTTTGACTTTGGCTATCGATTCCATGAAAGACACAGTGGATGCTCTTAAAGAAGCGGGAGTAGATGCCAAAATTATTATTGGTGGAAATCCGGTGACAAAAGAAGCGTGCGCTTTCGTTGGCGCAGATCGTTTCACAACAAATGCTGCGGAAGGTGTCAAAATTTGCCAGGAATGGTTATAAATAAGACAAGCGTTTTGCATTATTAAATCTGAGTACCATCGAATATTAAAGGAGACCAAGCGAATATGATTATTATTGGAGAAAAAATAAATGGAACAATACCGGTTGTAAAGGAAGCGATTGAAAAAAGAGATGCTACATTTATAGCTGATCGGGCGATTAAACAAACTGAAGCAGGTGCTCATTTCATTGACATATGTGCCAGTACAGCGCCAGAATATGAAATTGAGACCTTAAAATGGCTTATCGAAGTGGTTCAGGACGCTACCGATACTCCCCTATGTATCGACAGCCCTAATCCTCGCGTCATTGAATCGGTATTTAAATATGCTAACAAACCGGGTATGCTTAATTCTATTTCTGAAGAAGGCGACAAATGTGAAATTTTGCTTCCACTTATGGAAGGCAATTCTTGGGAAGTAGTCGGTTTAACCTGTGACAATAATGGGATACCATGTGACGTTCAGACAAAAGTTGATATCACAAAAATCATGGTTGAAAAAGCTGCAAAATACGGCGTTACTCCGGATCGAATCCATATTGATCCATGTGTAATGGCCTTATCAACAGAAAATAACTCCCTGCTGAATTTTGCGCAGGAAATCCGAGAGATTAAAGAACTATATCCAACGATTCACGTCACAGGCGCCATCAGCAATATTTCTTTCGGTCTACCTGTGCGGTCATTGCTCAATAAAACATGTATGGCATTTGCTATTCAAGCAGGCGTGGATTCTGCAGTAATGGATCCGCTGAACCGGGATATGATGGGAACAATATACGCAACTTATGCTCTTTTAGGACAGGATAAGCATTGTAGAAAGTACAGTAAAGCATTTCGAGCAGGTCAAATCGGTACGCTGACAAAGTAATGATAAATAACCTTTTTTATTTGGTGGATTATGAACTTATGCTGTACTGAATTAATGCAAGTTAGATAGAGTTTAAAAATAGTCAATCTTAAGCTTCAAACTTGGGATTGACTATTTTTGTTTGAGTTAAAGTCATGCAAATGTATAGTGAAAAGGAAGAAAAAATGAAAAACAAGCAGAGTGTTTTTATAAAAATTCTACTATTAATTGGGGTACCAGTTGTAGTAGTATTTCTTTTAATGGCAGAAACAGGTATCAATTTATTAAAAAAAATCAATTTAAGTTCAGCCCAGTTCACCACGATTCAAAATAGTATAATATTGGTTTTTGTTATCGGCCTGATTATTGTTTTAGCAATTATCATGATCATTGCTAAAAGAATTTCTATTAGAGTAACCAGAATTGAAAATATTACAAATTACATTGCATCTAGAGATGTAAAGCTCATATTAAATGAACAGATCAAAAATTCTAATGATCAATTGAATGGTATCATAATTGCATTGGTAAATATCGCAAAAATAATGCAAAAACGAACGATTGAGGTAGAAAAAATTGCGCTATGGGATGATTTTTCGTTGTATAGAAATTGAAATCAAAAAAATTATTTTCCGAAAAAAATATCAGTTAATTCTGGGAATGATCATACTGTTGCCAATAGTCTATCTAATCATTTACAACATTCCTGGAAGTGGGATTTTTTTTACAATGGGTAATCTTCCATATACAGTGCTTAGTGTTTCCGCTTATCTGTTGATTCCTATGTTAGGTTTTATGATTGCATCGGATTTTTTTGCAGGAGAAGAGGAACGGGGTGAGCTCTTCTTCTCGAATAAGTCATCGAACGAAATGCCGCCCTTACCCCGAGAACAATTAATTTTGATTTATTCAGGTCTTTATATGTTAGATACGGTTTTTCAGCTAGGGGGTGTTTTTTTAACATCCTCAAACATATTTTTTCTTTGCAAAGTAATTTGTATTTGATCCCTTTGGGTAAATCACTGCAATTTTTATCTATAGAAAACGTAAGACAAATATCACTTTTCATATGGACCACTTCAGAAATGGCCTCTCCTGGCAGTTTGGGATAATATTCTATCTTGATGTTTGGATGATTCTTCTTAAATGATGAAGTGATTTTAGGTAAGTATTTATCTATCACCAGATACGAAGCGGAAATCCTTAAAGTTTCATATAAACCACTTTTTAAATCGTCAATTTGTGTTTAAGTGTATTATAAT
The DNA here is from genome assembly GCF_034438075.1 of Acetobacterium sp. K1/6. Classification (NCBI taxonomy): domain Bacteria; kingdom Bacillati; phylum Bacillota; class Clostridia; order Eubacteriales; family Eubacteriaceae; genus Acetobacterium; species Acetobacterium sp. K1/6. The sequence continues at coordinate 5,221 of NZ_JAXQGA010000038.1, forward strand.
AACTAACAATCTGCTCAAAAGATTTAACCGAAAATTGTTCTGCTGTCGTTAATTCTACAAAATGTGTGGTTCTCAGTAATAGCTCTAGTCCCAGCTCCTCTTCTAGAGAAGCAACATGAGACATTTTTAGAGTCAAGGGATCATTCCTTTGGGTACTGTTTATAACGAACACGTAAATTATTTTCTATCTTCTATAGGAATGCAAACAATAATTAAACCCAAAGTTGAACCTAAAAAACAAGAAGCGAGAAGAATAGATTATGCAAAAATTAATCCGGGTAATAAGCAAGACATTGTCTAGATAAAATTCGCAAAAAATGGATATATTGTGTAATAGGAACGGGAGGCGAAATATATTTTACAGAAAAAGTAAAAAAAGAAACAAGCGCAGGACTTATAAATCAAAGTTTAGGTCTATAATGGGATGAAAGTATTGTTTTGGTTTTTCCGTTGATAAATATTCGAGAAGGATTATATAGATCAGACATTGAAAGCGGTATAGGAAATTATTTAATTTCAAAAGGAGTCCCTATACTCGATTTTTATTCACATAATCATTAAACTCAAATCCTTCTACAGTTGTTATATTTTCCCACTATAATATGCTAATTAAGAATTACATTTTTGAGCAATTAATTGTCTCTGAAAATGAGAAATAGTTCAGCGTATAAATACCTCATATTATAAAAGACCGATGTACTATAATGTACACGCTTGTCAAGACACGAAATTAGAAATTTTTAGATAAATCTCCTTCCTATAATGTCAAGCCTCAAATCGTTGATTTTTAAGGCTTTTATTTAAATAGTTACCTCGATAACCAGAGCTAAAAGTGCAGAACAGTCATTATATCTTGTACTGAATAGCTAAAAATAGGTATAACTTATAAAGCATCCTCTTGTTTTGCTTCATAAAGGCCATAATTCCTCTGTTTAGCTATGATGGTGAACCTTCCGTGTCTAAAGGGATCATGTCCCAACTTCCTTCGTCCCACCTGTTCATACACCGAGTGCCAGCTAAGCTTTCGTACAGGGTCATGCCCTACGGAGAGAACTACTGCCAGCTACAGCTCTTGTTTGTATTTGATTTTACTGACCTCTTTGATTTTCAAGGTACTGATATTCAGTGGACGCTACACCTTGTTTCTCGCCGTTGGCCTTGTTGCTGATGGAGTACATATCGTCACTTCATCATGATCGGGTTACTTTCCAGAACCCTGCTCGAATCCAGATTTGACTGAATCCCAGCAAGGGTCTGGAATGATAATACGGTCTACTTTTTTCTGTTATGCTGCAACAGCTTCCAGTTTGCCTGGTCTCTTTATATCCGCCATTAACTTCTTCGGATCATATACTGTGCCTTTTGTAAGAATTGTGTAAATCACTCTAAGTAGCTTGCAGGCAATGACGATCAGCGACTGCATCTTCTTAAGCGGATTTTCTGGCCTCGTCGTATAGTAGACATGAAGTTCTCTGAATTCCTCGGAATGGACCACAACAGACCTCGCCGCCTGGAATAACCAATATCTAAGCCGTTTGCGTCCTCTATGACTGATCTTGGTTTTTCCTTTGTGCTTACCGGAACTACACGCAACCAGTCCTAATCCACTCAATTTTTGTATTTTCTTGACATCGTCAAATCTTGAAATATCACCCATCTCTGCCAGTATGGAAGAAAGTATGTTTTCTCCAATACCTGATATTTCAAGGATGTTCTGCGTATGCGGAATTTCTTTGCATTTCTGATGTAATTGAATCTCTATCTCTGAAAGTTCTTCGTCTATTTCCATGATTTTTTCGACAAACCACTTTACAGCCGTTTTACTTGCACCGGCTCCATCCTTCATGCCAACACTTTCCCGGGCATATTTTAAGATTTCTTCAGCTCTGCTATAACCGCGACCTCTAAGCTTGGCATTATGCCAGATCTGTTTTATTCCATCATCGCCCAGTAAAAGAAGATCCTCCGGAAAAGGTGCTTTTTTTAGCAGTTCCAGGCTGAATGCTCCGTCAAACTTTCCCAGTGCGTCCTTATACTCTGGAAAATATATCTTCATCTCTCGATGCAGTCTATTGAGAAATCGGATTCTATCCTCATTCAACTGTTCCCTGAACATTGACAGCCTACGGAGATCTGCATACAATTTTTCAGGAAGGTATGGCATTCCAAAGTTGCCATCCTTAACAAGATTTGCAATAAGTTTTGGATCCTTGCTGTCATCCTTAAGCTGGCTATTATCCTCAAGTTCTTTGGTCTGCTTTACTGCGTATGGATTCACCTGAACAACGCTGATTCCATTCGTAATCAACCATGTAGCCAGGCAGAACCAATAATGCCCTGTCGGCTCCAGGCCTAATACAATCTGTTTTTTATCATTTACCGCAGCTATTCTGACTGCCCAGTCTTTTGCACTTTCAAATCCTTCTACGGTATTGCTAAAAGAAAATGCAGACTTATTGAGTTCCCTGCCTCTACTATCAATTGCTCTTAAATAGTGAGTTTCGCTGCCGATATCGCATCCTAAAATGAGCATATCATCGCTGATAAATGTAAGCTTATCATTCTTAGTGAACTTACCTTTGGTTTCTAACTGATGCCAGGTAGAAGCTTTCAGATTACCCTTTATCGCCTCCATTTTTGCTAAAATTTCTTGCTGTTTAAAAATATTTGCTGTAATAACTTGATTTTTCTTCTTTTTGCCTTTAATATTCATTTTAGATACCTCTTGTATTCTTTGGATTTTTACCAACTGGCTGGTCAGTAATAATCTAAATTTACTTGAGGTATTTTTTATTGTCAATCCCTTGACCTATTTAAATTATACAGGAAGCTTTCGCGTTTTGATTAGGCAGCCAATGCCATATTTTCATAGAATACAGCTGCCGGTGTTTTGTAATTGAATCGCTG
>NZ_JAXQGA010000039.1:0-7747 GCF_034438075.1 Acetobacterium sp. K1/6
TGTTTTTCTTTGGACATTAACATGTCCTCCTTTCGTAAGTATCACGGTTATCCCGTAGCTTCATTTTAATACTTACGAAAGTGGCTCTCTATAGCGGATTTGATTTTTTTAACAGGTGGCTCCCCGCATCGGATTAAGTGGCTCTGCGCAGGAGATTGTGTGGCTCTAAATCAGCGGAATACTCAGTATGGGGATGTGCAGGAGATTGTGTGGCTCTAAATCAGCGGAATACTCAACTTGGCCGCCGTTACTTTTTATCATTATATTTTACTGTGTGTTAGAGCCTAAATAACACATCTATTTGGTGGTTTTGGTGAACTGGATTTAACCTGTCGCCATTGGGGTGGAGAACGCATACCCAAGTAAATAAATCTCGGTTTGGGGAAAACTTTGGGAGAGATTTTAGATTCACAAAAGGGCAACCTTTATAGTTTGGACGAAGGATAACGAGAATCTAGTATAGATGAAAAACATACCTGTTAGCAATTTATTTTGAGCGGAAATCAGATCATTTTGATTAATTTTGAAATCGGGACTTCTGCGCCCTTTTTAGTAATTGAAGAAGAAAAGTATTTTAAAACATGCTTTATGTTTTAAACATATAATTATATTGCAATAAAAGCTTTTATAATATATAATATAAATATAAAAACACGATATATGTATTAAAGAGGTGATGAAATGAAAATATTAAAGATAAAAGCAAATGGACTAAAATTATTTTCGGATAATTTAGATATAGACTTTACAACTTTGCAACGAGTTAGAAACGAAAAAAATGAGATGCTTCATCAAATATCTTCGAAAATCTATCAAAATAATGTTCTTGCATTTATAGGTGTGAATGCGTCTGGGAAAACTTCTACTTTAAAATTGATTTCATTTGTTATTCAAATGATTGATAATGAACCTATTAATAAGATAAAATGCAATGATATTTTGGAAGGGATTTCTGTAGATGATCGGGTTGATTTTGAAGTTTATTTTAGTATTAAATCTGATAAACTATATAAATTACATACAACAATCAAAAAAGATTATATTGATAACAAGGCAATTGAAAAATACACAATAGAAAATGAAAATATATGGATGAAACATATTAATACTATAATAACAAAAAAAAGCATTTTTGATTTTTCAGATATTGAACCTATGCTAGTAAGAAAAGGTGATGAAGAATATTTACCAAACGACATTAGTATCGTTATATCATTAAACAAGAAAAATAATACTAAAATATTTTTTAATGATTTAGTTGATTGGACGAATATAAATCTTATTAGAGTAATAGGTGATTTTCCTCAAGAATTAATAACTTTTTTAGATTCGAGCATCGAATATTTACGTTTTAATGTTGATGATCTGAATGATGCTCAAATAGATTTGAAGGAAATAAAATTAAAGTTCAAGGGAAAAAAAGAATTAATTTTATATTCACCACTCGAATTGGAAAAATATTTATCTTCAGGAACTATAAAGGGACTAAATGTATTCATGAGTGCAATTAGTTCATTACAAGAAGGTGGTTACTTGATTGTAGATGAATTAGAAAATCACTTTAATAAGGAAATTGTAGCAACACTTATTAGACTTTTTATGAATAAAAAAATAAATAAAAAAGGGGCAGTATTATTATTTTCGACTCACTATCCTGAATTGTTGGATGAATTTGAAAGAAATGACAATATTTATATTATAAAAAATGATCATGGTATCAATGTCCAAAATCTATCAAAACTATTGAAAAGAAGCGATCTTAAAAAAAGTGAGGTATACGAAAGTGGTTATTTAGAGGGGACAGTACCTTCATATGAATCTTATATGGCCTTTGAAAAAGTACTTTGTGATTTAAAGTTGAAGGAAGATGTATGATATTTGATGGTTATGTAGCATGCATATGTGAAGGTGCGGCTGAGCAAGCAATTATGGATTTGCTTTTAGAAAACAATAAATTATGCTTTAGTTCTGAAAATCTTCTTACAAGAAATATGATAAAGTGTCGCTCAGCAAGAACATTTGAAAAAACGTATTTGCAAAAGAGTTTTAATGATACTATTACGGTCTTAAGAATTTTAGATTCAAGAAGAGAGAGATTCACGCTGAGTCCATTATACAAAGATAAGGTATCGGTAATTAATATTATTACAGCACCAGAGATAGAAATGTTAATTATAATCAATGAAAACAAATATTTTCAATATAAAAAATCTAATATGAAACCAAGCGAATTTTGTAAAAGTGAGTTAAAACTTAAAGGTGTTAAAAGCTATAGCTTTGTATATTCATATTTTTCTGATATTAATAAATTAATTCATTGCATACACGAGTATAAACGTATATCAAAAATCATTAATAATGAATATACATTATATGATTTGTTAACTATTCCATAATATTGAACATATTGGATGATATTTATTCTTGAAGAAAGTGTAAATATTTTGTCGATTGCTTAAAATGAAAGTTGAGGTAATTAGATTATGGGAGGGAAAGAAGCTTCACGAGGATTTTTATATCAGGCTTTTGCATCGGTGTTAGAAGCATTAACAGCTCAAACAGCTTGGGATAAGATCTATATAGAATTTCCAACTTCAAAGGATAAAGTAGATATAGCGTTAGAAAAAGAAAAACAAATAATTAAAAGTATTCAAGTAAAATCAACGATCAATTCTTTTTCAAAATCAAATATTAAGGCTTGGCTCTTGGAGCTTATAGAAGATGTTTCTAGTACAAAATATGAATTATTTCTAATTGGACAATGTGATAAAGATACAATTACTTTTATAAATTCAGTTAAAAAGTATTATGACAAAGATATTGATGAAAAGGCAAAAAAATCGTTGGCTGGCTTTGATACAAATATTCTAGATGAAAACCAAATAGAAATTGTTAACATTCTATTTGAAATCAATCTTTTAGAAAAACTAGTAAGAGACTCTCTGCACAAATATATTTCATACCGAAATAAAAAGATGACTTATGATCAAATAAGTTTTATAAGCTCTGCTACTGTTAATGACCAGATGATTTCCTCAACGCAAGGTAAGGGGATTGACAGAAAAGTGTTTGATGACGAATTAGAAAAACGAATTCTTCTTTTGGCCGATGGGCATTCTATTCAAAGAACATCTATCGGAATAAAGAGCTTTAATCGAGGTGCAGAAAAATTGGAAAATGAGACAGAAAGTTGTTTATCATTACTTGACAAATTTGATGGCCGTAGATTGAAAAATAATCATAATTGGAACGAAGATATTTATCAAAATTTGGAAGAATTTTTGCTTAATAATACTAATAAGAAACATGCTTACCAAATATTTTTGGATACACATTCGTCTGTAGCCTTTGCAGCCGGAAGAGTTCTAGATAATAAATCAGGTATTGATATCTTTCCTGTACAAAAAACTACGACTAAAGGCACAATTTTATGGGATATTACAAGAGTTCCTGAAAGAAAATATTCTGATTGGCAATTTTCTCATGAAAAAACGAATATAAATCGAAACGATTCTGCAATAATCTTAAATGTGACTCGCAATATTTACGGTGATGTAGTGGATTATATTAAGGACATTAAACTACCAATAGGACGTGTTATCAATTGCACACTAAATAAAGTTGGGGCTACAAATATTTCGGTTGAAGATGGTACTCATGCAACTATTTTAGCAAATTCAATTTATTCCGCGCTCTCCGATAGAAACACTGCTGAACGATGCGCAATTTTACATATTTTTGCATCTGCGCCTAATGCATTTATGTTTTTCTTAGGTCAAAACTCTCTTGGCTTTGGTAAGTGTATATTGTATGAATATGATTTTGAACTAAGAGATTCTTGTTCATATTCACAATCAATAGATTTTACAAAATAAAGGAGGATTATTTATGTCCACAGTGCCTTCATACTTTAAGGATTTTTTGGCAAATATTCGGTTGTCTAACAATCAAGTAAATGATTTAAAAACTGGTCATTCTGTCTTAAGAAAAAGGCTAGAAAATGATGAAACTTTATCAAAAATAGTAACTAGTACTTTTTTACAAGGTAGTTATCGTCGTTCTACAGCTGTAAAGCCTAAAAATGGTAATAAATCTGACGTTGATGTAATTGTTGTAACAAAACTAGATGCTGATGAATATACTCCTGAAGAAGCAATAAATTTATTTATTCCATTTTTAGATAAATATTATGAAGACAAATATAGGATTCAAGGTAGATCGATAGGTATAAGCTTGAGTTATGTAGATTTAGATATAGTACCTACTTCTGCTCCTAGCGAAAGTGAAACAGGAATTCTTCGAGACGATGCTATTGTTTCCGATTACACAATCGAAGATTTTCAGCAAAGACTTCTCACAAAATCTATTTTGTTGGAAAGTAAATACAATCTATTTTGTAAATCAGATGCTCAATCTGAATGGAAATCTGAACCGCTTCTCATTCCAGATCGCGAAGCAGAAAAATGGGACAAGACACACCCTTTGGAACAAATATACTGGACAGTTGAGAAAAACAAAAATTGCAACACTCATTATGTAAATGTTGTTAAAGCAATAAAGTGGTGGCGTAAAACACAGTATCCAGAGACAAAGCATCCCAAGAGTTATCCGTTAGAACATTTTATTGGTAATTGTTGTCCAAATGGCATAAATAGTATTGCTGAAGGTGTCGTTTTAACATTAGAAAATATTGTTTCTAATTATCAAGAGAAACCTTTTTTAGGCGACAGAGGAGTTCCAGAACACGATGTTTTTGGTCGAATATCAGTCGATGAGTATTCCGATTTTTATGATACAGTTTGTTCTGCAGCCATAATAGCTCGTGAAGCTTTTGATTGTGACGATTTTTATGATAGCGTTTGTAAATGGAGGGAAATTTTCGGGAATGAATTCCCACCCGCACCAAAGTCATCAAATTCGGGTTCTTCAGGAGGTTTTACGAACCGGGTAGAAAAATCAACATCTATTCCTGAAGGAAGATTTGCTTAGATGGAAGAAAACTTAATCCTTAACAAATTAAACCAAGCTCGTAGGCCTCTAGACTCATTGTCGCAGGTTAAAATATTAACTGACTGGCAATTTGATGAAACTATGCAAGTATGGTACTTACGCATAAATATCTCAGTTGAATCAGAAATATCATATATTTTAAGAGATTCTCAATGGTATTTAGTTGTTAGTTCTGAATATCCAAAAGGAAAATTAAAAATGTATCCTGATATTGAGAATGGGATTAAAGTTACTTTAAATCATCAATCGAATAACTCAAAAATCGTGAAAAATGGTTTATGGCGATCGGGTGCGTTATGCCTTGAAAAAAATACTTTAAATAATTTTCAATCTGAACCACATGGTATTGATGATCGTTTGCTTTATCATGTAAAGCGTTCAGTATCTTGGCTTGAATTGGCTGCAAAAGGGCAATTGATTTCAGATAATGAGCCATTTGAATTACCTGAGTTTACTTTGAGAAATACATTAGATAAGCAATTTGCTTTTTCAGAAGATGTTGTTACATTTATGCAATGGGAAAGTACCGAATGTAAATATGGAATTGCTGAACTTGATGTTTATAAAAGCAACCCATTTACATATTACGTGAAAATATTTAAATCATTAGTTGGAACTAGTGTACACTATACAAAATGGGGAAAGCAGCTTGAAGCAGCACATTTAACTAATTTAATCAAAGCTCCATGGGTACTTTTGAATCAACCTCCTGTAATTAACGAGTGGCAAGCACCAGAAACATTCGGTGACTTAATAGATGCTTGTAATAACCAAAATGTTGATATTGTAGGTGTTTTGGAAAAAGTTGTTTCTAAAATTAGGGATGGAAAAAGGCATTTGTTTTTACTTGGCTTTCCGATTCCAAAATATTTTGGTGGAGAACCAGAAATTATTTTTTGGAATGCTTTATATTTACCGGTTGTTTCACAAGGTAAAAAAACAGCTAATGGATTTAGAAATAACAATTTAGGTTGGTGGCGACGTGATAAATGTGAAGTATTTAATAGAAGTAATAAAATAGATTGGATAGATTCTGAAAATTGGAATCAACAAGAAATATCGACGCGTGGAAAAATGAATGACCAGTTACTAAGAAAGAGAATATTACTTGTAGGTGGTGGTTGTATAGGAGCATCAATTGCAGAAATACTTGTTAGATCAGGTCTAAGCAACCTTACTATTATGGATAATGATCTATTATCAGTGGGCAATTTATCACGGCATACTTTAAATTTAAATGACATTGGAGGATTAAAAGAGGTGTCTTTATGTAAGTACCTTAATTCTTTAAATCCCCATGCGAATGTCGATGTAATAAAAAAATTACTTTCAAATGATAGTAATTTAAAAACAAATACAGATTTAGAAAAATATGATATAATTTTAGAATGCACCGGAGAAAATAATGTATTAGATATTTTTCAAAATATTAATTTTAAAAAGAAGCATATTTTCGTTTCTGTTTCAGTTGGTTTAGGTGCCAAAAGATTATATATGACATTAATGAACGGCAATTCATATGACTTCACTGGATTTTATGATTTGATTTTCCCTTATATAGAAAAAGAAAAAAAATTATTTAGCGATTTCAACCTTCCGAGAAATGGTATTGGTTGTTGGAATCCTACATTTCCAGGAAGAAGTGATGATGTTTGGTTGGCGGCTGCTACTTCTGTAAAAGCGATTGAAAACTATTTTACTTCAAAATCAAAAGAAAATTTATCACTTGTATATGAACAAAAGGACAACAGTGGTATTTTTGAAGGGTATCAGTTAGTTGAAAAAAGAGAAGATGGATAATATGTTTTTTCAAGATAATAATCAACGATTTTATGTAAAACTCGAAAAGTCAGTTTATGAAAAGATACTCCATTACTGTTTGATATCTTATCCTAAAGAGACAGGAGGGATTTTAATTGGAAACTACTCACAAAATCTTTCAACAGCAAATATAATGCAAACCTCAGAACCACCCCAAAAATCTATTCATAAAAGAAATTTTTTTAAAAGAAGTTCCAATGGATTAAAAAGTATTTTTGATGATGCATGGAAAAATGGTCAATATTATTTAGGTGAATGGCATTATCATCCTGATGCTTCAGCAAAGCCAAGTAGTTTAGATATTAACCAAATGATTGCTTTCTCAAAAGATGAAAATTTGAAATGTCCTGAACCAATATTAATGATTATTGGTGGTGTTGGTATTAGCAGGGAAATTTTTATAAGCGTTTTTACAGAGAATAGTTATATTGTTTTAAATCATATTGAGGTGGATTATATAGATAATTAAATAACAACTTTAGAAATGAACCGACAAACTTTTAATTTTGAATATAAAGTATTCTATGCCTATATTCTTGAATATCAATTGTCACCATGAACCGGTACGGGTCGCCTCCACCATTAATGAATTAAATACAACTAAATTAATAGCTAATTAGCGATAATTAGCTATTTTTTTTATTCAATTACTGTGAAGTGTAAAATAATTAGAGAATGTTGGAAATAAATATTATTCCATAGACGTGGGTTCAGTACAGGTGTTTAATGTATATTCCGATCGGCAAACTCCGTTTCACCGATGGTGCCAACCTGAACTGCGAACCAACCAGAAATCTGGGGTCAGGGGCGAATTCGATTATGCATTTAATTACAATCGGATGTTTATTGTAAAATAAAAATGTAGAAAGTTGCAAAGCAAAAATCCATAGTATTGCAAGTTGGAAAATGCACAATA
>NZ_JAXQGA010000040.1:0-7159 GCF_034438075.1 Acetobacterium sp. K1/6
AGATCATCTTCCGTTAAACCCAATTTCTTTGCTATCTCACGGATGTCCTGTGGGGTAGCCTCTTGTGCAATCTCAATATCTGATTTAAATCCCATTTTTTTCCTCCAATACTTTGATAAATTTTTAACATCTGCATTTATGATATATGATTTCAAACTAAAAATCAAATAATAAATGTGACAATTTTTTACTGAAAAAAAGCGAATAACGTTTACATTTACGGGGTTTACATCAATATTTAGAACAATATTTTACTCTGCAACATAAAGCAACACTTTATTTCGCCAAGTCAAAGCATTTTGTCTCTATCATAATTCCCGTACTTCAATTATATTGATTCTTCAGGATTAACAAACCCTTAATTTGATCAAATTTCCAATTTTAGTAATTAAAAACTATTTTACGCTTTTTCATTTAATCCTCAAATTGATTCAATCCGATAAAACTACCTTTGTCTTTTGATCATTTACTGCGTTCACCTCCGGAGCTCTTTTTTGAATTTTCAACCGTCCAAACTGATGCTATTTCATTTGTCCTTCTTTTTTTGACCTACAAATAGGGAAGGGCAGCTAGTCCACTATTTACTTGTATATACAATTTAAGTTCAGATTATCATTATTTAAATGAAATGTCAATATTTTTCTAATTTAAGTCATTTTTTTCTCTTTCATTGTTTGTTATTTCTCAAACAATCCATCTTCAAGTAATATATCTCCATAATTCGACCTCATCAAACTTCTCAACCTAACTATTCCAGTCAATATTTTACACGCATTTTCCCTGACTAGAATAGCAATATTCTTTTTTTTGTTAATACTCAGGCAAAAAATAACAAGAATGCCGTGCTGATACCGCATTCTTGTTATTCATATCAACTCTTTAGCAGTCTGATACCCCGGATAACCGTTAAGTTCTTTCTTCACAGCATTGTCCCATTATTTTCACGTTTAAATTATAATCCTCCTCATCTGTCTTGACTGATGTCGCATTTATCTTGCCTGTATCTGCTGACCATTTCTGATTTTCCCTGTCGATATTTTTCTATTTTGTTGAAAATCTAATTTTAAATGGTTATAATGAGTATAGTCTAGATAATATTTTATAGTTTGCCCAAATTTATGATTAAGGAAGGATAAATTTATGTCATCTTTGAATACTATTCGTGTTTTTTTTCCGTTGTTGGATAAAAACGTTATGGTTGAAGCCGGAAAAACAGTTGCCCAAGCTTGCGCTTTAGTTGGTTTTCCACAAAACCTGGTCTGTGGAGGCAAAGGAACGTGCAAAAAATGTCTTGTTACTATTCGTGAAAACGATTTAGTTTCTGAAGTCCTGAGTTGTCAACATCTCGTTTCTCAGGACATGGCCATTTTTATTTCAAAAGAGGCGGCGCTATCCCAAATACTGGAAACAACCAGCAATGGAGAGTTGAGTTTTAATCCCAAAACCAGAGTGGCTACCGTTCCAATCACGGCATTAAAAACCGAGATGTGCTCCTATGATCTTGAAACGATCCGAGCCGCCCTTGAAATGCCGGTTAAGATGCCTTCTATTAAAGTATTGCGAAAATCATCTGATATTTTTCATCAAAAGAACCTTCCACTGATGAATTTCATACTATACGATGATGAAGTCATCGATCTGATCCCGGCCACTGAGGCAATAAATGCTTACGGAATCGCCTTTGACATTGGTACCACCTCTGTTGTCGGTTACCTTTATGACTTGACAAACGGGGTTCTAATCCACCAATATTCTTCCCTGAATAAGCAAATTTCTTTTGGCGGAGACGTGATTAGTCGTATTGATTATGCTTCTACGTCTTCAGAAAACCTGATGAATATCCAACACGCCATCATTGAAACGGTTAACACGATTTTATCGAACCTTTTTTATGAATCCAAAATACCATCTGAAGCAGTTTACGAATGTGTCTTCTGTGGCAACAGTACCATGGCACATCTTTTTCTGGGTTTAAACCCCCTGCATTTAGGTCTTTCTCCTTTTACCGGCATTACTCGGGACATGGTTGTCCTGAAGGCCGAAGAACTTAATATCAACATAAATCCTAGTGGAAAAATAACCTTTCTGCCTTTATTGGGCGGGTTTGTCGGCGCCGATACTACCGCTGTTCTATTGGGGCTGCCAAAAGATGACGCCTATCGTCTCATGATTGATTTAGGAACAAACGGAGAAATTGCCGTAGGCAACGGTAGCCGATACTTTGTCGCTTCAACTGCCTGTGGGCCGGCCTTAGAAGGCGCCGGCATCCATATGGGGATGAGGGGCACCACTGGCGCGATTGAAAAAATTAATCTGGTTGACAATGAAATTAAATGCCATGTCATCGGCAACGTGGCTCCCCTTGGTTTTTGCGGTTCAGGTATCATCGATGCCATCGCCTTCCTCTATCGGGAAAAACTAATCTACAACCGCGGAAATTTTATTAAAGGTGAGGATCTTGATAATCATCCATTAAAGGATCGTTTTAAGATAGATGAAAACAATCAACGCTATTTTATTTTTGTTCGTCATGAGGATAACCCCAACGGCAAAGAGATGATTATTACCCAAAAGGATGTCCGGGCTGTACAATTGGCCAAGGCCGCCATTTTTACAGGTTGCTGTCTATTGACCGAAAAATACGGTATCAAAGCAGAAGATCTCAAGGAAATAACCCTGGCCGGTGCTTTTGGAAATTATATTGATATCGAAAATGCCCAATTTATCGGTTTGCTTCCGGAAATTGCCGGTGTTCCCATTCGTTCCATCGGCAATGGTGCCGGGACCGGTTCCCAGCTTTTCTTGCTTTCTCAGGATGAAGCCAAACGCTGTGAGCATATCCCGACGATAACCACCCATATTGAGCTCGCAACAGATCCGAATTTTTCCAACCTTTATATGCAAAACACCACCCTTGGTCAAAACGAAATGAAGTAACGCGCTCGTTTTAAATAAAGCTGACAACCATTTTAAAAAAGCAAACACGCATCTGATGTTTGCTTTTTTTATTCCCCTGACCATCATTAGATGCTATAATTATTCTAAATTACCGAAAGGATACTCAACTATGGAAAATACACCCAAGATCTTATTATTATTAACGGGGGGGACCATCGGCAGCGCTGTCAACGACCACTGTATCAATGTGGATTCCAGCCGCGGTGACGACTTGCTGTCTTATTATCGAGAACATCATAGCCGCGCCGTCGAATTCGACGTCGTCCGTCCCTTTAATATTCTTAGCGAAAACGCCGAACCAAAGCACTGGCTGAAGATCATCGAAACCTTACAATCCTATCGACTCAGCGATTATGATGGTGTCATCATTGCACATGGTTCGGATACCCTTCCCTATACCGCTGCCGCTCTTTCTTATGGCCTTGACTGTCCGTTAATTCCCATTGTTTTGGTGGCTGCCAATTACGCCATCGGTGAACGGGGTAGCAATGCCATTGCTAATTTTTCGGCAGTAGTAGAATTTATCAGTAATATGAAGCTGCCCGGTTTTTATGTCATTTATAAAAACAGTGACCACGTTATTTATGTCCATCTGGCAACCCGACTCCAGGAAGCCGATTGGCTCAAGGATGACTTTACCAGTTTTGGCGGTCCATTAGGGGTGTTTGATCATCGTGGTTTGTGTTGTGTCCCCACGGCTAAAAATCCAACCATGATGAAACTTTACAACCCCTCCCCGGATGATATCCCTGTAGTTAAAGAATTTCGCAACGAAGTCCTGGCACTGCGGGCCTATCCCGGTTTAAACTATGAGGTAATTGACCTCCAAAAACGTCCCATCCGAGCCATACTTCACTCTTTATACCATTGCGGCAGTGGAAATGTCGCTGGAGAAAACGGAACTTCCCTCTTAGCATTTATAAAGAACAACCCCCATGTGGATCATTATATGATCTCCTACAAAAATATTCATGGTGATCTTTACGCCTCCTGTAAGGAGCTCATTGCCGCTGGTGCAATTCCCCTGGAGAACATCTCCTTTGAAGCGGCGGTAACCAAACTGAATTTTGCCTATAATCAACAAGAATTCCTGCCACTTAACTATATGAAAAGAGAATTTTTCTATGAGTTCCTGAGAGAAGCACAGGAAAATGGGTATGTAATATAATAATTTTAGCAAGTTTAAGTACTTAAAATTTAGCATTAACAAAGGAGACTACTATGCATGATGTGGCTATTATCGGAGCCGGCATAATCGGAACATCGATCGCCCGGGCTCTTGGTCGTTACAAACTATCTGTTGTCATTTTTGATAAAGAAAATGATGTGTCCATGGGAGCAACAAAAGCCAATTCGGCCATTGTCCATGGGGGCTTTGCCGAATCCCACACCAAAGTAAAAGGGGGCTTATGCTACAAAGGCCGAAAACAATTTGACCAATTGGACAAGGAATTAAACTTTGGTTTTGAAAAAGTCGGTTCGCTGGTACTGGCCTTTGAAGAAGATCAGCTGGAAAAACTTAAATCCTTATACGAAAACGGTCTGGCCAATGGTCTGGATGATTTAGAAATCCTTGACCACGATCAGATCATGGCAATGGAACCGAACGTCAATCCAGATGTCAAATATGCCTTGTATTGTAAAGGCGCGGGCATTTGTTCGCCCTACGAAATGGCCATCGCAATGGCCGAAAACGCAGTTGCCAATGGCGTTGAGCTATTATTAAATACTGAAATTACAGCGATTGAAAAAACTGCTGATGGCTTTAATCTAACGGATCACAGCGGCAAAAATTATCAGTCCCGGTTCGTGATCAATGCTGGCGGAGTTTCCTCTGACACGATTTCACAAATGGTTGGCCTTGATTATTTCTCCATTACCCCCCGCACCGGAGAATATCTTCTTATGGTTCGCGGTTCTTCGAGCATTATTAATACCGTCCTGTTCCAGATGCCCACAAAAATGGGCAAGGGCATTCTGGTGGCGCCCACCTATTTCGGAAACCTGATCATTGGGCCAGACGCGGTCAATGAAGACACGGTTGATAAATCCACCCATTCCGAACGGTTGCTTAAAATTTTCAACGAGGCCAAACATACCACTGATAAATTAAATATTAAACAGTTTGTCCGCAGCTTCACTGGTGTCCGGGCGGTTAGCTCCACCGATGACTTTATCATTGAAGCCACTCCCGTTACCGGCTTTATTAATTGTGCCGGGATCCAATCACCGGGACTTACTTCTTCTCCGGCAATTACCGAGATGGTTCTGGACTTTTTAAAGAATCAAAACTGTCCCTTTGAAGAAGACCCCAGCTTCAATCCTTATCGGGCACCGATTATTACCCGGTCAGAATTAAAACCACTTAAAGAAATAACGCCTTTCGTGGATATTGATTCTAGCCCCGAGAAAATAATTTGTCGCTGTGAACAGGTGAGTGAAGCCACCATTATTGATGCTATGAATCGGGGTATTACCGTGACTACCGTCGATGGGATAAAAAGGCGCACCCGCGCTGGATTCGGTTGGTGCCAGGGAACCTTCTGCCGTCCCAGGGTTGCTGAAGTGATGGAACGCGTCCTCGGCCATGAAATTGATTCCGGTTTTGATGTCGAACACAGCGGTGTTAACCGGGTGGGAAAAAACGAAATCGTCGATTATATTTCAAAGCATACCGACTAGTCTTTCGTTCTCCTCAAAAAATTAGTCTCGCCAAATAAACGCTTCTCACTATCAACAGTGGCTCAAATTAAAATAACTGTGAGCCACTGTCTTTTTATTGCCTCAGAAAAACGGCTCGGACTCAAATTTATAATTCTGATGTTTTACTTGTTTTCTTTAAGAAAAAAACATAAATCCTACACATTTACTAAAATAGTCATTGACAAAAATGCTGCAACCGTTTATAATTGCAGTAAAGATAAGTGCATTTACTAAAATAACAGTAAATAAAATACTTAATACTAATATTAGTTTTTAATTTGTTCGCGACCAATCAGGCTTTTTATTATTACCCCGTCACTATTGCACTGATTATCCGCAACTTTGCCAGGAACTGATCAATTACTCATTCTATGTAAATTTTAAGGAGGCTACACACGATGTTAACTGTAAAAGAAAATTTGAAAGAAGTCCTCACAGGGGGGAATCCGGATCGTTTTGTTAAACAATTTGAATTTATGCAAATGATCATGAGCGTGCCATCTTGCCGAATCAAACCAGCAATGGGCGAAGAAGTTGTCAATGAATGGGGTGTCACCATTCGCTGGCCTGAAGGTCAACTTGGTTCTTTTCCTGTCCACGATGCCGATCACATTCTATTAAAAGATGTAACGGAATGGCGAGATTATGTCAAAGCGCCAAATGTTGTTTTCCCTGCTGAAGCCTGGGAAAAAGCCATTGCCGACGCCAAAGCTGTTGATCATGACAATAAGTACGTTACCGCATTTATTGCTCCCGGAGTTTTTGAACTGACTCACTACCTAATGGGTATGGAAAATGCTTTAATGAGTTTTTATGAAGAGCCTGAAGCTATGGTCGAACTAATTGACTATATTACTGAGTTTGAATTGGCCTATGCTAAAGAATTAGTGACTCACCTTAAACCAGAAGTCATTTTCCACCATGACGATTGGGGCAGTCAAATTTCCACATTCTTATCTCCAGCCATGTTTGAAGAGTTTTTCTTACCAGCCTATAAGAAAATTTACGGATTCTATAAAGAAAACGGCGTGGAACTGATTGTTCACCATAGCGACAGCTACGCAGCAACCTTAGTCCCTTATATGATCGAAATGGGTATTGATATCTGGCAGGGTGTTATGACAACCAACGATATGCCTAAAATGATCAAAGAGTACGGCGGAAAAATCACCTTTATGGGTGGGGTTCACAGTGGTGTAATCGATCATCCGGCATGGACTAAAGAGCAAGTTGAAGAAGAATTTACTCGCGCATGCCACGAATGCGGAAAGCTTTATTTCATTCCTGGTGCCTGCCAGGGTATGGGCGTCAGCTCTTTCCCCGGCGTATATGAAGCAAGTGATGTCGCCATCGATAAAATGAGCAAGGAAATGTTCTAAATACATCCTTCCCCAAGGAATTAAATTTTTATAAAACTAATATTACCAGGAGGTAAGAGTAAAATGATTATTATCGGAGAAAAAATTAACGGTGCCATTCCGTCTACCGCAAAAGCCAT
>NZ_JAXQGA010000041.1:0-7088 GCF_034438075.1 Acetobacterium sp. K1/6
AGCTCCATCGGTTGATTATACAGCCTATTAACGGTGTTGATATTTTCTATGAATGGATGGACACAGTTATTTTGGTTTTTTTCAAATTGCTTCATCATCTGCTTCTTTTGAGGTATTTTACAGGTGCTCCAGCAGCTGAATCTTAAGCCCATTGGGGTCGCTGATAAAGAGGTACCTGATCTGCGGTGCGGGCTGAAACGGAACGCTGTGCTGGATACCTTTTTCTTCTAATTCTGCCATCGTTTGCTCCAGTGAGACGACTTCAAATCCCAGTGAAATGTTGGCGTCAATGCTCGTCGCCGGGATGGTCTTATTGTAAATCAGTTCCAGCTTGGTTTCGCCATCCCCTAAAAAAGCCAGTTCAAGATCTGGCCCGGCCAGCCTGCGGCTGTCCACCGTCAATCCCACAATATCGGTATAAAACCGGATCGATTCATCCATATCTTTGACGGTGACTGTTACCCATGAAAACTTCATAACTTTCTCCTTTTTAAATCTAAAATTTTGTTTTATCAGTAGTTAACGGTATTGTAGCATAATACTCTATTTTTGCATCAAGGTTACAAAGATTTTGAGCCCATTTTTGCTGTTCCGCAACAACGAATAAGCGGTGGGCTTCAAGCATCGCCAGTCGTTCGGGGATGGTCTGATCGCCTTCGGCTCTCAAATCGGAATATTTTTTGATCTCTCGCAGCGGCATCCCGGTCTCTTTTAGTCGTTTTATGAAACGAATCCATTCAATATCGTTTTCATCATAATTGCGTCGACCCCGGGCATCACGGGAAACGGTAATCAATTCCTTCTTTTCATAATATCGCAGGGTATATTCACTGATCTTGGTCAGTTGGGCCATTTCGCTGATAATCATATAAAGCCTTTCAAAAAGAGGGTTGACTTAGAGCATAGTCTAAGCACTATACTGATAGTATAAAGAATTTTGGAGGTAATTACAATGGATCAAACACGTTATCAAATTGGCATCGAGCAGTTAAGAAAAATTGATGGAGTTGGCGGCGAAAAAGTGATCGAATCACTTAAAACAATCGCGCCCGACCTGGGCAATTACATTATCGAATTCGCCTTTGGCGATATCTACCCCCGGCCGGAGCTGACCCTTGCGGAACGGGAACTGATCACCATCACCAGCCTGCTGACCGCTGGCGGCTGTGAACCTCAGCTGGACGTACATATTAATGGTGCCTTAAATGTCGGGATTCTACCAGAGAAAATTATTGAAGCTTTTATTCAATGTATCCCCTACACCGGATTTCCGAAAGTTTTAAACGCCGTTGCAGTTGCCAAAAAAGTCTTTGCCAACCGTGACGCACTCCCCCATGACCAGCCGGCTCCTGGCAAGCGTTAAGCGTTCCTGGCCTTGGTGCCTGAAGTAGGCCTGGTGGCGACGCTCCCGACCAGGTCTCACTTCTTGCCGACACGCTGATAGGCCAGCCGTTCAGCCCCACTCTTGAGATAAATCAGACCGCAATAAGTAAAACCATTTTTAGTGAGGACACGTTGCATGATCCGATTGTCCCGATGGGTATCAATCCGGATATTGGTACAGATTTTTTCGCACCAGTCAAAAATCGCCCTGGTTAGTCCGGCCACATTGCCGGCACTGGCCACCCGATGGATGGCAACGTACGGGTCATCATTTCGCCACTGTCCGTCAAAAATCCGGTTATAGTCAGGATCGCCTTCCCGTAGCAGCACAAACACCGCCTCGATCCGACCGTCAACTTCACAGACATAACTGATCTGCTTTTTGATGTCATCTTCAATCAGGCTTGGTTGGGGATAACCATCAACCCATTGATGGGGATTGCCCATCGCGGCCATCATGGTGCGGGCATGGCTGTAAATTTCTTCAATCCCCGGGATATCTTCAATTTGCGTATGTCTAATCTTCATTTTTTGCTCCTCATTATCCTTTTGTCGATCTGGTTTGGATTGAACACTGGGCATGTGCTTAACCTTCTTGTAATCGCACACGATTGTCATTTAAATTTCTTGAGGGCGTGCTGAAAAAAATCAAATCACCTTTTGGATAAAACCAATGCCTGCAAAACATTCCCGTTTTTCTGTTCCCGCAGTTCAATGATCTTACCACCAAGACGCTCATTTAAGCGCTTTGCACCGCTTCTGGTATTTCCGTCTTTTGAAAAAAAGACAATAACTGGGCGATTCTCATTTTCCATATCGTTTCTCCTTTAAATTAAGTGAACCTAACGCTGGGGTACTAACGCCGATTTTCCGCAATTTCCCGCTGTTTCTTTTTTGTCAGTTTCATAAAAACGGTCTGATATGCCAGTTGGATGCAGTCAATCAAAACCAGTTCCGGAACATCGCCGGCAAGCCGAATCCAATTCCAATGTTGTTTATTCATAGTTTTTCTCTTAGGCCAGATTTTTAATCTTGTCTTTTACCTGGGTGGCCATTTTCACATTAACACCTCCATATATGCTTTAATCCGCTTTTCTACGCCAAAGATATTGGCATAGTTAAGCAGTAGCGTAACATTTTTGTCTTTTTTTCTGAAATAGCGTTTAACGGCTTCAGCAATCAGCCCCAGATCGGTCTGGTAGCGGGGACTTAAGAGATCGCAAATGGTCCGTTCCTGATTATAACAGCGAATGCCCCGGCCAAAATTTGTTTTAACCTGGGTAATTCCAATTTCGTACCATTCTTTCTTGACGCTAAAAACACGGAGATTTTCTTTGCGTAAGTGGCTGCTATTATAACCAAAGGGAACTGTTACGGTGACCTCAAGGGGATCCCGATCTGTCAGTTCTAAAAAAACCAAGGCCGTTTCATGGGAATAAATCATTTTTTGGTTGATGGCCTGTTTCCAGTAATAGACATCATCCCAAGCATCCTCGCTGATATAGACACCTCGACGCAGGGCTTTAAGCCGACCTGAATTGACCAATTTGTATAAATAGGTTAGGGGAATGTTCTCATTTTCCACATCTTAAGTGAGAACCAACCCATCTTTTGCGACAATCAACGCTTCCAGTTTATTTTGATAATTCATGCTTCCACCTTTTTCTTTCACGCTATGATTATATCTTAAACATAGCGTGAAAGAAACATTAAGCCATCCCTCCGACTTGACCGAAACCACGGCATCCCCCGGGGAAAAGCGGTAGAAAACGCTGGTAACCGGTGATCGCCAGTCATGGATGAGCATTTTATAGGCGTTTTCTTTTTTCAGTGAATGGTGACCAATATAGATTGGTTCGGTTTGCTCTCCCTCACTAAAACAAAAATCAATCCGGGCAAAATAAGGCGTGTCACGAATGCTCCAAGGCTAACTACGGGCGGTTGGTCTACCTTACCCGATGGGATGCACCCACTATATGCAAGGCTGCTGTCGCCATGCCAGAAAGTGCACAAAACCTCCAACCCCTTGTGCACCCAGTTTCTCTGGCTACTGGGGTCTCTCGCATTTTCTAAAAG
Organism: Acetobacterium sp. K1/6; assembly: GCF_034438075.1. Taxonomy (NCBI): domain Bacteria; kingdom Bacillati; phylum Bacillota; class Clostridia; order Eubacteriales; family Eubacteriaceae; genus Acetobacterium; species Acetobacterium sp. K1/6. The sequence goes on from NZ_JAXQGA010000041.1 coordinate 3,460, forward strand.
ATGTGAGTAACTACCTCTATTAAGAATTTCTTTTAGAATACCTTCTTCAAAGCACCTAACTTTTTTCCATAAATTAATGAAGCCATCTCTCTACTGATATAGGTACCACCAGCCCCGCTCATTGATAAGAATTGGTATTTGACTAAATCATTGCTTAAAACAACAATGGTAATAGTGTCATCAATGTATTTCTCAAAATGAGACGTGTAACCATTTGGCATTGACCCACCATGGCAGATACTTTTACAATCAAAATGTTTTTTTACAAACAATCCATATCCACATTTTACATATTTGCCATCATGGTGAGGCTTTTGCATTTCCTTTACTGTTTGCGTTTTCAATAGTTTACCATCCTGAATTGCTCGATCAAGCAAATAAAAATCACCAACAGTTGTGACAATATCACCACAAGCAAAGAACATTGATGGGTCCATATAGAACCCTTTTTCACCGTTAATATAATTATTGGCTACATTTTTTTTGTTCTTCATCAATAAATCCTGAATGATTCATTTTAGCAGGAATAAATAGATAATTTTTAACATATTGGTGATAATTCATTCCTGAAACCATTTCAATGATCAAACCAAGAATAAGATAATTCGTATTACTGTACGACCATTTTTCACCAACAGGGAATTTCAATTTATAACCTTTGACAATTTGTAGTATTTCTTGGGGGGTATGATGTTCTCCCCATTTTATTTGTTTTCTTAACATCACGTAGTTCGGTATCCCAGAAGTATGAGTTAGCAGATGATGAATGGTAATACCATGACCCTGGTAAACGTCTGGAAGATAATCGTCAATATGCTGTTGTGTTGAAAGCATCCCTTTTTCTGATAACTGCATAATACATAATGCAGTTATTACCTTTGTCATCGAGCCAATCATAAATTTTGTTTGAAGTGTATTTTTTATTCCTTTTTCCTTATTTGAATATCCATATGATTCATTAAATATAATTTCATTATTTTTTGATAACAAGACATTTCCACTAAATTTATTTTGTTTTTTAAAGTACTCATTTAAATTAATATCCATCGTTGATGTCCTCTAAATTTATTATCGGGTAGCTTAAAACCAACCGGTCGATCTTTGATTAAGTGTGTCCTGGCAACGGGACTGCTTTCCATAATTTCCCGCCGTTTCTTTTTCGTTAGTTTCATCAACACGGTCTGATAAACCAGTTGGATACAATCGATCAAAACCGGTTCCGGGACATCGCCTGCAAGCAGAAGCGAATTCCAATAGTGTTCGTTACACCCGGACTCTGATCAAGAAAAAAGCAGGGAAGAATCGCCCCCCAAAAGTTAAGACAATCGGTCAATTCCATCAGCATTTTGGCTTGGCTCACAGAACTTTCGTCTCCTTGCGCTCCCCATACCTTACCCGATGAGATTCGCAACACCTATTTAAAACGTCATAGCTCAGGAACACTAGCTTGGGGTTACTCTTACTTACACTGAATCGGCTGTATAAATAGTGCACAAAACCTCCGACCCTTTGTGTACCCTGTGCCGGGGAGTTTTGGAGCTGTTTTATTCATGATAAACCTTCTTTCCCTGAACCTTAGTTTTTTACCTTAATGGATTTATATTTAGGTTTTATTTATCCTATAATTATAGTACAATGGTATAAAGACTAGGAGGTGCTAGTGATGCAAATCAATACCGAAAATTTAGTTTCCATTACCGAAGCCAACCAGAATTTTTCGAAGGTTGCCCGGCTTGTTGATGAAAACGGCGCTGCCATCATTTTAAAAAACAATACCCCCCGCTATGTCCTGATTGAGTTCAGCCAGTTTCAGGAAGAAGCCGCACTTGACGATGACGCAGTTGACGCCATTGCCAAACGGATTCTTAAAAAACATCAAGCCGCCTTTGAGGAATTGGCCAAATGAAACGGTTATCCCTTCAGCAGGTGTTGCGACTTCACACCATGCTGATTAACGAAACTGGCGGCAGTGATGGTCTCCGGGATGAAGGGCTGCTGGATTCTGCTCTAAATGCGCCCTTTCAAAGCTTTGCGGGTGAAGATCTGTACCAAACGGTTCCAGCCAAAGCCGCTCGTTTGGGCTTTTCACTGATCAAAAACCATGCGTTTTTAGATGGCAATAAACGGATCGGTATTCTGGTTATGCTAACATTTCTGGAGATGAACGGCTTTATGCCTGATTGTACGGATGATGAACTGATCCAGTTAGGTCTCAGGCTGGCGGCTGGTCAAATAGATGATCGGCAACTGCTTGACTGGATTATTGATCATGTCTGACACCACAACCAGTTAAATCTCTTTTTGGTGGGGCTGGCAAATGAGCCGCCCAAAGCAGACCGCTTTCTGGCAATTTACCGAGTTGGATAATAAGTTAAGTGTCCCTGGCATTGTGGCTCAGTTAAAAACTCAACAATTCCCGACTCTCTAGTTGCATGTAGCTGGACACTGGAGCTAATGTTAATTCTGTTCGCAAATCTCACTCATTATCTTAAGGGCATTAGTTAAGCTGCGCCTGCACCGAAGCCGTGATGCTTAACAATTTAATTTAAGCATCGAATTCAAAATAGCTTCAATCAAAATGATTAATTCTAGACAAAGATTTTGATGTGATTCTTCCTGTTCAGGTTTCATTTCTCTCGCATGAAAGAGCTGATTTCGTCTTTTAATAAAATCTTTCATTTTTTTTGAATCAATGTTGTATTGTAATATCCCGCTCTTTACATCAGTTATTTCAAAATACTCAGTTAATAGTTTTTGAAGTTTATAAGCACGGCTTTCTGAGGTGGTGTTTAAGCTTGTACTAATACTATTGTAAATATTGAATTTCAAATTTTTTTCATGTCTAGTTGAGTCATCTTTTGCAGATACTTGCTGCTTTTCGCTATCAATAAAAAAGGGACTTATTTTTTCTTTTATATTTTCAATCTCTTGGAGAGTCAAAATTTTGGAGGTGTTTTTAGATGTTTTATTTTTATACTGTTCTTCAATTAATTCAATTGGTGCAAAAGCATTATAGTATTTTGTTTTGTAGTCTGTGGCAGCTAAAGCTCTGTAATAACAATCCAATATAAAACAAAAATTTGAATCTTTGGATTTAAGAATTACTTTATCGAGCGGTTCTAGGTCAATTTTTTGAATTGTTTTTATGGTGACAAAATGTTGAATTTTTATGGTGCTGTTTATTAGAAATTGGTCTGGACTTTTTTCTTCATCATATTTCTCAATGATGGGTATTTCGGTGTAACTTATTTCAGTTGGATTATATATGAGTCTTAAATGAGTCGAATGTTGATTTTTAAAATTTTTTTGAATGATGAATGAAGCTACTTTTAGCACTTTATCTACAAGTACAGCTAATTTTTGAGCACATTCATTTTGATCAACCGCTTTCATTTGATAGAATGACAGACCATATTTTTCATTTTCGTTATATAATCTATATGGTGTATCATCGATAACCCCTTTGTGTTCAAATTCAAGGATTGTCTTGTCAAAGTTGACATTTTCTTTATAATAATTCTTTTGTTCTAAAGTAAGTGGAATAGATATGTCGTAAGCGATTCAAAAGATGGCGTAGTGCAAAATAGGTCGAATTATTGTAGACTAACCTAAAAGAACTTACAGGAGGT
>NZ_JAXQGA010000042.1:0-6213 GCF_034438075.1 Acetobacterium sp. K1/6
CTCTTGATTATATGACGCCGATTGAATTCAAAACAGCAGACCTTAAAAAAGTTGTCTGAAAAAGTGTTGACAATCCAACATCTTCATTTTCTAAAATAATTCTTTTGAACTTTTCCTTGTCCATTTTAATTAACCTCTCTCACCTTATCGATTCTCACAAACTATTTTTCTAGTAAAATTAGCCATAATATAAGCATTACGCATACAATTGGACTGACAAAAGCCCTTTCTGATTTCATCGAGAGGTCGGACTTCTTCATCCCCAAAAGTGTTCACTAAAGGCAACCGAAACAGCACCTTTAACCTGACAGAATCCCTTTGAGTAAATCATTGATCCTGATGATGCCCTAATTAAAAGGAAAATTTCCAGATCGTTTCACATTATATTCATACCCTAAAATTTAATGTTCACACGATTATTATTACAAACGGCCTGAAATTAATTAATGGCCTATAAAATCTGAAAAGGGTGTTAAAGTGATTAAAAGAGTCTAAACAAGAAGTTGAAAGGATATAAAACGGAGAACTAATTTAGAAAACTGTGCCATTGTTATAAAGTGTAATACCTATGAAAACACGAAATATAAAATCATAATATAACCCGATGCAACTACAATATAAGGAGGGTTAACGATGTTGGAATTAGACCGGATTTTATTGGTTGAAGATAATCTCAATGATGTGGAATTAACATTAGTGGCACTGGAAGGAAGCAATCTTGCAAGTAAGGTAGATGTGGTCAACGACGGTGCCGAAGCACTTGAGTATCTTTTCTATCTGGGTAATTTTGCCAACCGGGAAAGCGGTAATCCAGTGGTGATAATCCTGGATCTCAAGCTTCCGAAAGTGGACGGCCTTGAAGTACTAAAACAAATCAAGGAAGAACCGAAACTACATCTGATTCCGGTTGTGATATTAACCTCCTCAAATGAAGAAACGGATATCTTGAGGGGTTATAAACTGGGTGCGAACTCCTACGTGGTTAAACCCCTCGAATTCCCGCTCTTTGTCAAGGCAATAAAAGAATTGGGATCATTCTGGAAGCCAACAATGCCGCCATCAAAAACTATGGGTACAGCCGGGAAGAATTCCTGACAAAGAGTATCTTCGAATTGTGTGGTTCAAACAAAGAGAAAATAATTATTAATGAAATAAAAAAAGGAAATCAAGAAGGAATCATTTTTGAAACGATTCATTTTCGAAAAGATGGTTCTGCTATGGAAGTTGAAATAAATTCGCATGGTTCTTTATTGGAGGGTAAGCAAATTCTGCTCAGTATTGTCCGGGATATCACGGCCAGAAAATTTGCCGAAAATGCCTTGATAAAGAGCGAGAATGATTACCGGACGCTTGTCGATAATGCCCCTGATATCATTGCCAGACTGGATCGGTCTTACCAATTTGTTTATTTTCACAACCGCTCCCAAATTGATTTAAATGTACCAACACAGTTGATGATTGGTAAAACATTCATCGACCTGGGTATTTGTAATGCAGATTATAAAAAGCTTAAAAGTGTGATCCAATGGGTGTTTGAAAATAAACATGAGAAAAACACTGATTTCGAACTCAGTACCGCCACAGGCATTCAGTATTATAACACCATCATTGTACCGGAGTTAAATAAAAATGGCAGCGTTTCAACGGTATTAAGTATTTCACGTTCAATCACCGAAACCGTATTGGCACAGAAGGCAATGGCTGCTTCACTGGAGAAATACAGGAAACTGCTGGATGGGATTGTCACGGCATTGTCCGCAGTCGTGGAGGTTCGGGATCCTTACACCAGCGGACATCAAAACCGAGTGAGTAAACTGGCGACAACCATGGCAATCCAACTTAATTTAGATGAAGATGCTGTGGAAACCGTACGAATAACCGGTTTGCTCCACGATATCGGGAAGATGTATGTACCGACTGAACTACTTGTAAAACCGACCAAATTGTCTCCCCTGGAGTATGAGATTATTAAAATTCATTCTGAGGCGGGATACAATATTTTAAAATCGGTTGATTTTACCGGGCCAATTGCAGAAATCGTATACCAACATCATGAAAGGATGGACGGCTCGGGGTATCCCCGGAAACTTAAAGCCGGGGAAATATTAATAGAAGCAAGGATTATCAGCTCTAATCCACTCGGCTATCAAGAAAAACTAGTAACTGAAAAATCATTGTTACATTAGTTGAATAAAATATTGTAACGTTGCGGCGATCCGTGATGGCCAGGGGAGCGGACCCTCGCGCACAGACTGCTCAATTACCAATTCAATTTGCAACCGTTTATTTCAACTTATCTAATAAATTAAAATGCGAATGAAAAAAGTTCTCGTTTTAATTTGTACTAAATATTGACATAGAACCACATTAAAATCATGAATAAACAGATCATTTTTTTGTTCAAGGGCAGATGGATAGCCTCGGCTGATTAAGGCAATATTATTGCCAAAATTCGGAGCCATTCTTAAAAATCCTTTGGCTTGGAGATCTCTCGGTAACCACAGATTAACTTTATTTCACACCTCAATTCTAAATATAAAAAAAGCCACCCACAATATATAGGTGACAATAAAATCGATAAAATGGCGTGCCCTGGGCGTACCCTACCGTATGTACGACAATTATTAGAGAATTAAAGAGCTTTCATGAAGAATGATTTATTCTTTATCCATTATTTAATAATCCATTCTGTTTTTTGCAAGAACTTTTTGCAGAAAGTTGCAAGTTAAAAATACAGAATGTTGCATTATGGAAAATCCATAGTTTTGCAAGCTAAAATGCGAAGCGATTTCGTTAAAAATCAAAGCATTGCGAGCATGTTTTATTGTTTTTTCAATTGATTGTCTGAGATTGAACGATACAACTCATTGATGCTGGATTCCCGCATGCGGTTACTGGGACCCGGAAACATAAGCAGGTGGCAGTGGTGAAGCAGCCGATCCAGCATAGCAGCCGTCATCTGTTCATCATAAAGCACATTGACCCATCGGGAGAATTCCAGGTTGGTATTGAGAATAATGGTCCGGCGTTCATAACAGTCGGATATGATTTCGAACAGGAGCTGTGCTCCCGTTCGATCCAATGGAACATAACCATATTCATCCAGGATAATCACTTCCGCTTTGTTCAGCCTTTTCAGAAAAGCGGTCAGGGTGCCAGCCGTTTTGGCTTCGGACAGTTTATTCACCAGGGCCGCCGTCCGGAAGAATTTCACCGGGATTCCCTGCCGACAGGCAGCGACGCCGAGAGCGGTTGACAGCATGGTTTTACCGGTTCCGGTGCCGCCATACAGGATGAGATTCTTCTTTTCGTGGATAAATGCCAGGGATTTCAGGCTTTCCGGGGTCAAATCCGAAGGCAGGGTGATTTCATCAAACCGATACCCTTCAAAGGTATTGATCGCATAGAAACCGGCACTGTTCACCAGTTTCTCGGTACGAGTGGTATTTCGGTAACGAAGTTCTTCACTGGGTAGCTGATACAGATATTCCTGGTGATTACTGCCTTCGGTGGTTTGTGCCAAATCAGCCAGATTGCGACTGAGGCGAAGCTTGCGGCAGCATTCGGCGATTTCTTTATCCAACACGACCGTCAACCCCCGTTCCCTGAAGCAACACATCATAAGCCGTCAGATTGGGCTGCATCGGGGTCATCTTTGGAATACCCAGAGGGAGTGTCATGGCCGGTAGCTCGGGGATATCGGAATACAGCCGCCGGTAAAGATTGGAAAGACTGCCGGCATCCCTCGCCTGATAGGTAATCGCATGATTAACGGTATTCACGGCACTGTCAAAACCAGTGCGGTCGGTCAACTCAGAAAGAAGCTTGAGGACCTGTCCAACTTCGCTGCTTGAACAGGTGGTCAGATAGGTTTGTATGGATTCCGGCATCAGTTCATAGATGCCGGTGTATTTAAGGGCTCGGGGTCGTAGGGATAATTGTTTCAGATAGGGCAGCCAGTCCATCTGCTCTTGTCGGTTATCCCCGTAAAGACGCCGATGGCGAACAATCTCACGAAAATTCTCATCCTGAATAATCACCATCGACGACGTTAACACCAGATGAACCGGGCACTGGGCATACTTTGGAGCCACCGAGTAAGCATGCTGCCTTTTGTTCAGATAAACCTTGGCCCAATTGTCGGCTTTGAGGATTTGATGACCGGTGAGGTCAAAACGAATCACGGGCAGTTCATGACAGGCCTTGAGATCCGCCTGAAACCGCTCCTCGATGGTTTCATCATAGCGATAATGGCCCCTTCGGGAATCCTTCTCACACTCTGAAAGCAAATGTCGATTATAATCCGAAAGTGATAAAAAGTGGGGAACCGGTACCATGAAGTTGCGGCGTTGATACCCAACCTTATTTTCAACATTTCCTTTTTCATGGCCAGCACCGGGATTCATAAAAACTGCTTTGAAGCAGTAATGCTCCCGAAACCGTTCGAATTTATCAGTCAGGTTACGCCCCCCACCACGGATGATCTCCGTAACAATGACTTTCGTGTTATCAAACCAGAGTTCCCCCGGAACACAGCCAATGTGGCGGAATATGGCATCCAGTCCTTCCAGCAGGCATTCCATATTTTCACCGTAGAATAGTTGCAGGTAGCCTTTGTTGCTGTAAGGAAAAGAGACCTCCAGGTATTTTCCAGTCAATTTTCGGCCATTTTCATAAAAATCAGCCGTGCCAAAATCAACCTGTGCTTCCCCGGGTTGATGCACTAGCGGCAGATAGGCCTGTTTGTTTTGTTTGAAAATTTCCCGGTGCTTCACCGCATAATAAGCGGCTACTGTTCGATAGGAACAGTCAAAACCAGTCACCTCAGAAAGCAGGCGATGAAACACCCGTTTAGCAGTATGTCGCTGTTTTCGCGGAGCTGATTTATCCTCAATAAGCCAGGAATCGATGACTGCTTTATAGGGGTCAAGCTTGGGACAGAATTTTTTATTGACCGCCGGCTTGGGTACCGGTTTATTAAAATCGTTCTGATCAATGTACTTACGTACCGTACGCCAATCAAGTCGTAGCGCTTCTGCGATTTGTGAAACATTTTCCCCTTTCTCATAAAATCGAAATCTGATATCATGTATTTGATCCATTGTGAGCATTCTCCATTTCCTCCTTGTTCTTTGGTCAGATACAAGGATAATTGATTTGATTTTTGCCCGCAATGGATTTTGCAATATTATGCATTTTCCAACTTGCAATACTATGGATTTTTGCTTTGCAACTTTCTACATTTTTATTTTACAATAAACATTAAGTGTTGCCAAGGGTTGTGGCACTTTCAGAAAGACCATCAAATCCTACCAGAAGGTTGAACTGCTGATTCTCGATGAATGGCTGATCCGCACCTTGGAACCACAGGAAGCCTATGATCTGCTTGAGATTGTCGAAACCCGCTGTAAGGAAGGTTCCATTATCTTCTGCACACAATACGAGATGGAAGGCTGGTATGAACGCATCAATCCCGATCCGGATAATGACAGCCCGATATCTGAAGCCATCATGGATCGCATCATTCACAATGCCTATGACATCCGGATTGGTGGCAAAATTTCGATGCGGGAACGGCGCAGCTTCAAGACTTCTTCCAAAAGCGGTGCAAGCCATGGTTGATCAGAATAATCGCTTTTACAGCTGCGACTGCGATTGCCAATACGAATTCTGTCAGTTGATTGATGATCTGATAAAAGATATTCAACATCTGGAATCTGAAACGGTCAGAACCCGTTATGAGCTGAGCCGTCATCTTACATATCCTTATAATGAGTATCTCAGAAGCGACATTCTCTCCGATCTGGGCAGGCGATATAGTGATCATCCCACATACCAGATCTATATTCAGTTGTTATATAATAACCAGGATCCCATGGAAACCGATGAGTGGTGCGAACATATCTGTCGTCTTGCTCATGGCCACAATGATTCTGAGTATTAGCATTTAGTTATTAATGGTTCAGCTTCCGCGAGGGTGGATCTTACCCTCCGTGAAGTTGGGTCGAAATGTCCGTGCAAATGGAGTTTGCCGGTCGGAATATACACCAGCATCATCAGCTGCTCTACCCCTCCTAGTGATGTACCATACATGAAATATCTTGACATTGTTCTCAGTCCTTTCTTCTTACTTTTGTGGATAGGCTATACTTAACTGGACAGATTTACTAAGGTCATATAAACTAAATCCATAAAATGAAGGAGAACCAATAT
>NZ_JAXQGA010000043.1:0-5589 GCF_034438075.1 Acetobacterium sp. K1/6
CTTGATTTTACTGGGGTTTTGAGACTTTCTCACACAGTTTTTTATGACTTAGTGTAACCTAGATGCAAAGTTCACATTAATGTTCTCATCATAACGCTTCTTGGCGTTCGGATCATTCAAACGCATTAAAGACGATCTCAACGGATGTCATCCCTGTTTTCTCAAGGGCCAAGGTAAGCTTTTTTTCCCGATATAACAAAAGGGACATCCATAATCTGACCAAATTTCTATTTTCATTTTTTTACCTCATCATTCTTACCAACGGTAAGACCTTTCAGTTAAGTTTGGCTGGTATCGTTGATTAATACATCTGGCTTGACGTTGAGCGTATCCGGGATGTTATCCATGATATCCTGAAGACTTCTACCCTTTTCAAGCATCAGCATGGTGTCCCGATGGGGATTGGCGAAGATTCCCGGCCAGTTGTATTCATCATATTCCGGTCGATTCTGAAAGGCCAGGATCGGTTTGCTGAGTGAAAATTGCGCATTGACACCCGGTTTATTGCCCCTGGCATCAAGCTTGATCCACTTTTCTTCGATAAAAACGGCATTGTATGCATGAACACAATACCCCAGGGAGTCATCATCGGCCAGCGTAATATGCTGAAAACAGAAGCCAGCAGGGATTTTCTGAGATCGCAACAGGGCCGCCAGCAAATTGGCTTTGGCATGACAAATGCCGGTTTTGTGGATCAGCACATCCGATGCTTTTGCAGTGATCACCTGGGCATTGCAATCAAACGAATGGGGAATTTCATCCCTGACAAAGTGATAGGCGGTTCTTGTCTTTTCGATATTTGTCATGCCAGCTGTAAATAACTGCTGTGCTTTGTCCTGGATTGTGAAATGATGAAAATCAATCATGTCTGTTGCTAATAAGAATTTTCGAATCATTCTTTGTTTCCTTCCATTTCAAAACCGCCTCATAGAACCATGAGTTTTTTTACAGTCTTTGGTAATCGAAGCGTCAAATTACTTTTGCAATGAGGTATCCATTAATCGGCATTTTTCATCATTAATGAGGTCTTTTCTCATCAGATAATCCGTCTGGATCTCATCTCCCATTATAAAATCATGTGACCCGATTTTATAGAAGTTGTGTTTTTGATAAAAACTCAAGGCTTTTTTGTTGTCCTCCCAGACCCCCAACCACAGATAGGTCAGCTTCCGGGCTTTTCCCAGCGCTACTGCTTTATCCATCAATTGCCATCCCAATCCATTTCCCTGAAACTCCTTCAAAACATAGATTCTTTCGACTTCAAGTGATAAGGGATCATGAAGATCGGTTTGTGCTTTGCCTTCATTAAGTTTCATATAGCCTGCCAATTGTTCATTACAAAATATGAAATAGAAAAATGAGGCTTCATTTAACCATTCACTTCTGAGCTTTTCTAAATTAAACGCCTCCTCCAAATAAGCCTGCATATTCGCTTGCGTATTCATTCCGGCAAAGGTCTCCCAATAGGTTTGGCGGGATATTTTTTGATAGTCCATTAAATCATCGATTGAACATTCTTTTATTAAAATCATTTTATTACTCCATTAAATCACAGCACTTCAGGAAGCCGTACGACCGCTTGTAAAAGTGCATTTAGTTTCATTTACTATCTTTTTTAACAAATTGTTACCGCCAACAAAGGAATCACCGTCATCTACAACTTCCTGAATGATTAAGATGTGATCAGCGATGCGGCCGAATTTTACAGCTTCCTTTAGTTTTACTGGCAGCCCTTTAACTGGGAGACGGTGCGGCTGGACAAAAATTACCATAACGTGGCAAATTCAATTTTTATCTTCGCCATAAAAAAGCGCGTCGTATCTGGAAATTTTTTCTTCAAGCTTAATCACGCTAATAATACCCGCTTCGCGGACGGTTTCTTTTCCTTGAACAAATAGCATCACAACCGACGCTGAAAAGATATGATAGCTGACCGTCAGTTCCGACACGTTTTGCACATCAACCTTAACCGCCCAGATATTTGGATAGCGGTCAATCATTGCCACAATTTTGGGCTGCAGATCCCGTCACACGCCGCAGGTATTGCTGCCAAAATAAACCAGCAACATGTCATTTTTCTGAATCAGTTGATGCATTTCTTTGATTGTCTTGACTGGTTCCATTTCTTCCCCCACACTCACACGTCTGCCGTTTAAATCAGTTTTCCTTCGTCGCAATGATCGCATTAATGAAGTCGATCATGCCATCTTCGACCTCATCACGAATGTCCCGATAATTGTGGATTTCATGACGATATCCGGAATAAATCTTTGTTTTGACCTGATTTCCGGTATCCGCCAGCCAGTTTGACACCGCATAGACACCTTCTCCGAAAAGACCGAAGGGGTCCTGATCTCCGGCAATATTATAAACCGGAATGGCAGCCGGAACTTTCTCGGCCCACTGGATGCCAAGAATACTATCAATCATCATGATAAAATCGTAGGTTGAGCGAATATTCGGTGGGCTGGTGAAATTATTGAAGGGATCGCTGGCATGATCGGCAACGATATCCGGATCACCGGCAATCCAATCATTGGGGGTCAGGGGATTCGTGATGCGGTCAGTCATCCATTCGAAAAGAACCCCTAAATAACTGGGATCGACTTCTTCGCCTTTGCCTTCATCGATGCACTTTTGCAATGCTGCCGCCAACTCCTGAGTCTTTGGAAAAACCGACGAGGTTCCGCAGAGCAGCAAACCGTCGATGCCTTCCCCCATAGATTGTCGCATAAGATCGGGCAATCATCGAGCCCATGCTGTGACCGTACATAAAATAAGGCAGGTCGGGATAGTCTGCCTGGACCAATTGACGCAGGCTGTGTTCATCTTCAGCCATGGTCAGATAGCCTTTGTTTCCCCAGTCACTCCAGTTGCCGGATTCCGCGGCGGTTTTACCATGTCCCACATGATCGTCTGACGCAACCACAAAGCCAGCCTCATTCAACTTGAGAATCATATGCAGATAGCGTCGTGAATGTTCGCCAAAACCATGGACAATTTGAACAATCCCCCGGGGTTTGCGAATTGGCTTGTAAATCCAAGCCTGGATGGTATCCTTTTCGTTTAATGATCTGAAACTTCTTTCTTCAAATGCCATTGTCTTCCTCCTGTAAATTTATTATCAGGCTATCATGCAGTCGGATGATCTTAAGTTAAGTGCGCCGGGCACCGGGCATGTGCACTATTTTATCTGCTCCAGCAAAGTTTTTCGGGGATAAAAACCAAAGCGCTCATAAAAGCTGAAAGCCTTCTCGTTGCCGACTGCCACCGCCACGGTCTTGGTGTGGGCCCCCATTTCATCCATCCAGGCAATGGCATTGCTTAACAATGTCTCACCAAGACCCAATCCCCGATAGTCGTCCTGCACATATAAGGATTCCATTTCAACATCACCCGAAAATTCGACCCGGGAAATACAGTACCCGACATTTTGAGCAGTTTTCTGATCAACCGCAATTTCAATTCGCAGTTGCCCATTTTTGGCCTTCTGGAGCAGATTTTTTTTACGCATCTCAAAAGTAAACGCTTCATAGTGTGATTTAAAATTCGCGGCGGCATCGCGATGATGCCAGTTCAATGCTTCCCACAGCTCCTGGATGTCATCCAACAGCGATTCATCGCCGCTGCGATAGGTAATCGCTGTGATTGGGGGTTTTTCGTGTTTCATCGGTTTTTTCGCCTTGCCTTGCCAACCAATATCATCTAGGACTTCCTCAATGATCACAATCGGATCGGAGATCAATCCATAGTGTTCATCCTCAGGATAAGTCACCGCAATCGCAGGTTCCTGCCCGGCATAGGCAATCATGCTGGCCATTGAATCCCACTTTGTGCAGAGAAAAAAATGAGCATATTCACCCTGCTCGACAATTTTTAAAAAAGCACCCCGATTGCCCGGGATGGCCAGGGTATCTTTAACACCGGTTTGATATTCATATTCTTCAAACGCCGCCCGCATTTTAAGCGGTACAATCCCATGCCAGGTTCGTGAAAACATGATAACTCCTTTAATATTCATTTAAACTACAGTTATATTAACATCTGCCATAATCAGAATAATCATTGTTGGTGACACCTCTTTTTTTCAATCACAAATCCCGAATTCATTTCGTGTTTTGATTTGATATATGCTGCGGTATTATCATAGTCTTTAAATAGGGCCATCCGATTAATACCAATATTATCTAAAGATTTTAATATGCCTTCTTTATTTTTGATAATGAATACTGGTTTCTTGAATCGTATTCTCTGAACCATTTGAACTCTGAAACTATAAACTTCTTCCACGTAGGAAGCATACGATTGATATAAAAATAATCCTCTTTGATTAAGGCCTCTATCAAATTTCATGATAGGTCGATACATTAGATTTGGCAAGAAATTAATCCACCATATAGGTTCCCCATAATTATACGCTTTTCTGAAAAAACTCCTGGCCAAATTCAAATAGACGAATACTTCAATTGAGAGGTCATTACTTAAAACGAATGATGTTGAATTATCTAGTTCTTTAAGATAATGTGTGACCATCCATAAGTCTGGGATATCCTTTTTAATTTCTTCTATCAATTGTTTTTCAACAGCATCAATAGTTTCACTAAAGTAATGATGATAATCTTTCAGAAGGTTAGATAGATTTGTATCGAAGTCAGTTTTATTGGTTTTATAGTATTTTTCAAGTACTGGAAGCAAACTCAAAAAGTCCTTTTCATTATTAACAAATAGTTCTTCAAGTACATTCTGGTTTGGATATTTCTGAATTATTTTCGTAATGTCTATATAATTATCTTCAAATAGATATACATAACCATTTTCTTCAGTTTCATTTTGGCATGCAAAATAGAGCGCTACTAATGGAGATTTTGTTACATCAATTAAAGGGGTTGGTATGCCATAATGCTGAGCAAATGCAATAAAGTTTTCATGTTCGACGTTCGATAAAACCGGTGTTACCTCTCTATAAAAGTCATCTAGCATTATGCTAAATGGATACTCCTTCGTATCATAAAATGTACCTTTATACTGGCGTAATGCCGATGAAGTTCGTTCTCGATATTCTTTAGCCTCTCCCCTATATAAAAATTCAGAGGATGGAAACTTTTCTATTTCATCAATGTACGCACTTAGAGAATTTATTATCAGTTGATTTGTCATCTTATTTTCATCACCTACCTACTCATCTTCTCCGCGATGCTCTACGGCCATCTGGTCTACCCAATCTTCCTCAACGTACACCATACCATTCCGACCTTCCACCTTACGGTTAGGTCCAGGCTTATACAGCTTGCAACTTAAAGGACCATAGCAGAACGTCTCAAACCGATACTTTCTCCGCCCTCTTGAATTCCAATTATCAACAATGATCTCAACTGGCATTCTACACCCCCACATACAACTGCGACACTTCGTATCATAGGTTCTTGCCGCCAGTCTGCGGTGTCCTCTTTCTCTGTAAACTTCCAGCAACGGTGGCACCAGTTCCCAGGGCGACGATGTACTGCCCGGTTCGCCTTTAGCGATAACACTAAGCTTTGAGACTTTATAATAGTCAACCGGTTCCATATCAGGATCAGGAACTGGGACGCA
>NZ_JAXQGA010000044.1:0-4990 GCF_034438075.1 Acetobacterium sp. K1/6
CCTGTAACCCCAGAATATGCAGCTGAAATCGGCGCTGACGGATTTGCTCCTGATGCTGGTAGCGCGGCTGTTAAAGCCAAAGAAATGGTTGCCTAACACTTATTACAAATGCCTTTCCTTGATATTAAAATGATGTTAAAAAAAAGAAAACGCTAGACTAGCGTTTTCTTTTTTTATCGCTCATATTATTCCACGATTTTTCCTGTCACTGCAGCTCGCCGAACTTCAATTACAAAAGCTTTATATACCTGCTTATTCCCCGATCGATATATAATCGCCCCTGTTACTACATTAACTGAACATTAATTTTATTTTAACACAATGCATTGGAACCTTGTCTTACAATTACTTTAATCTAACCTTTGACCATTCATCCGGTTCATTATAATGGTCTTAACAATTAAAAAACAGACAGAAATCTGACCAGCCATGATACAGATTATTTTTATACCAGTCCAATCAGATTTCCGACAATCGGCAGCCAGAGTGTGGCTAATCCGATAAAAGCCAATTGGAGCCAGACAGTAGCCTTTGGCATATCGGTCATCTTATAATGGCCAGCTGTATAGGTAATCAAAGGAATCGTGTCAATCGGGAATAAATAACAGTTACCGGCACATAGTCCCAAGGTAATGATCAGCAGCGCCGGATTGATACCGGTGGTTGCTGCCAGGCTGATAATGACCGGCGTCAAAACGCCGATCAAGGCGGGTGCCACAGGAACAATCAGCATAATAACAAAACTCAGTACTGCTACAAAAAATACCCCTTCTATAATTGAAAATGATAACGATGATGGCAGGATATAGGTTACAAACCAATCGCTGACACCGTTTGCAACAATTGTGTTGGCAATACATAAAACCGTCCCAATCAAGATAAAGGAAGTCCAGCTCACTGCTTTCATGTATCGCTCCCAGGTGAGAATCTTTATGCCCGGTAAAAAGAAGCAGACACAACCAAATAAGGCTACTACAGTCACTTCAATAGCCGGAAAGAATGAGCTGAGCAGCCAGAACGTAATCATGCCTAATCCGATAAAAATAACTTTAAGCTCTCTGCTGCTGACTTTCTCCTTCACTTCAATTGTCGTCATGTATGCTTGAATCTCAGTCTGTTCAATTTCTGCTGGCGGAAATATTTTTGTCAGAACAAACCAGGCCAGCAGTACCATTACCATCACAATGGGAATGCTGCAAACCATCCACTGGATAAAGGTAATCTGGATTCCCGCCAGATTTTGCAGTAGTCCAATGGTTAATATGTTAATGCCGCTGCCAGCTGGCGTCATCAGTCCCCCCAGCATCACCGCTATCGGAATTCCTATCATTAATGATTTTGCTGTTTGCTGACGATCTGCTTTATTGACGAAAAGCTTGAGAAAACTGGCTCCGATACCCATAAAAACGACTACTGATGGTACATCCGTGACAATCGAAGATACGATAGCTCCAGCAACCATGATCGCCAGGACACAGGTTTTAACATCCTTACCAAATTTTTTAAGCAGAGCATGCAAGATCCGTTGGACAATCGGCGTTGAGGCCACCGCCTCCGCGAGTCCAAATGAAGCCAGGACAAAAAATAAGATCGTGTTGGTAAATCCACTTAGTCCGGCGGTCAGATTTTTTGTGACCCCCAGCATTGGTAATAGCGCCAGACATAGGAAACAAATAACTCCAACTGGCAGCGCCTCAGTAATCAACATGATTAAAAAGAACAGCAGCAGGCCAATGGTTATCAGTCCCTTATCGGTCAGACCCATTGGTATGGGTAGAAAAAAAGCGGCCATCAGCACAGCAATGCTAATAATCAATCCGATGATCTGTTTTTTATTCATAATCCACCTCAATCATAGTTTAAAGATAATAGTTTTTTTTAGCCAACAGTATCGCTATTCATCTCATGAAATAAATAAGAAGCCTATCAATTGATTTGAATATGGCTTCTTATTTGTTATGTAATTATTTTAATGTCATCTTCTTTACGTCTACTATTCTGTTATTTTTTTCCTTGCGTCTATTTCATTCTGATATTGTAACACTTTTTCTGTCGTTAAGCGGTATCCAAAGGTTAACAGAACCGCACCAGCAAGGACCGTACAACCTGGGATTGTACAGAATAAAGTCGTAATACCAGCTTTTAATTCCGGTGTAGCAGTAGCCGGATCCATTTGTGCAACGAATCCTGCGGCAGCCAGCATTGCCGGTATGATTAAACCTTTGATGAAGATAGCGAGTTTCAATGGTAAATTCGATAATCCCATAACCCAGCTTGATGCTGCTTTTCCTGTTTTCCATTCACTGTATATCGATGCATCGCCGTATAAAGCAACCATCAATGCGTAAAGGAATCCTAAGAAGAACTGAGCACATGAAAGGATGATTAGAACGAGCATGATATTACCAACTACGAATTGACAGCCGATCAAGAATACCCCTAGACCGTAGCAACCAATCAGTGCCGCAGTTCGTGTTGACAGTTTTGCGGCAACATATTTACTTAAATATGAGCCAATTACCGCCATAATATTTGCAACCAACAAATATATACTAAACATTGCAACATCGTTTGCGACATAGGTAAAGAAGTATACTGCCGAGCCGGCACAGACAAAGTTAACTGTCCAACGTGCGACATCTGCTAAAAGTAACACTAACAAATGTGGATTCTGAACCAATGATCTAGCCATATCGCCCATGGATATTTTTTCTTTTTTTGGAGTATTCGCATTTGCAGCAGCATTTTCATATGTTACTTCATATCCACTAGTCAGTTTGAAGTGAATGAAATAGCCTAACCAGTAAACACATGCCATTGCGAATGCCGAAATAGTGAACCCAAGTATTGGGTTTTTGACTAATTCACCAACCCATAAAATAGTGGCTAAGCCCATTGCTGAGAAAATAATTTTCCCAACATTTGCATAAGCACCTCGTGTTGCAGATAATTGTGTTCGATCTTCTGGTGTTGTTGATATTGTTGGAATTAGTGCTATATTAGCAACGTACGAGAAGTTCCAAGCCACATGTGAAGTAATGAAAGCGACACAAATGATAACCATTGGTACGATTCCAGTGCCAATAACCGTAAACATCATTGTATAGAGAACGACAACAATTGGTGGTATTACCAACAACCACGATCTGTATTTTCCCCATTTCATTGGTTTAAGAGCATCAATAAATCCACCATAAAAAGGTGACAATACCATATCTACTGTACTTGTTAAGGTCATAATTATTGCAGTAGTTCCCAAATCAAATTTTGCAATGTTTGTTAAAAAATATGCAAAATAAAATACTTCAACATTCGACATCAGTGTAAAACCAAGATCCCCAATACCAAATAATTTCTTAAGCCCTGAACTTAAGGGTTTTTTTTCCATAATAAGAGCCTCCTCAAAATTTTAAATTTTAACTAAAGTAAAATTTCCGGACTTTTACCTTAATTGTATCGTTCATTCAGTAATATTACGAAGACTTACTAAAATAGTAACCCTTTACAACGATTTTGTCAAGCATTTTTTATTAAACAAAGTTTGTTTTACTGTTTTTGTAGTAATATTGCTTTATTTTTTTTTTCTATTTAAATCTTTTGGATTTTTCCTTGTTTATTTTCTCACTTAATGCTAAAATTGCTATGCTACATATGCTTTTAAGGAGATTACTTATGCGAAAAATGACTAAGGGTGAGATGACCAAGGAACGTATCTATCAGAGCGCCAAAGAACTTTTTTACTCTCAGGGTTACAATGCCACTACGATTCAACAAATTGCTGATCGTTCTGATACAACTTTAGGTTCCATGACCTATCATTTTGCAACAAAGGACACCTTTATTGCAAAAATATTTGATGATTATCTCATTTCCATCCACGAGGCACTAAAAGAAAAATTGATCGGATATAAGCCCATTAATGCCTTTGAAAAGCATTTCTATTTAACCATGGTCTGGTATCATCATCTACTCAGTGATCCACACGTCAATAATTTTTATTATGAGATTTCTAAAAACGACTCACTTTATCCTTTTCTTCATGGAAAAATGGGTGAAATCTATCATGACTTTGTTAACGATTATAATTTACGTATTCGTCCCATTGAATTTGATGCCCTGCTAATTGCAGATTTTGGCGCTCGTCGCGAACTCACACGAGCTTTTTGTGAAGCCCGGATAAAAATGCCGGTGGAAGATTTTTCGATTCTTATTATCACCAATACTGCCCGCTGTTTGGGTGTTCCACAGAAGTCAATCTATCGTGTCAGCTATGAAGCATTACTGTTCTTTCGCGAACACGATTTTTCAGAAATCAAATTGCTGATCTAAAAAAGGTCTATTCAGAAATACTCTGAATAGACCTTTTCTAATGATTACTTTGCTCTAAACGTGATAATCACACCTTCTGTAACACTGTTTGCCCAACTACCATCACTGGAAAAAACGATATGCTGCCCTTGAACAATGGGCACAATTGAGAAAAGATCATAGCCTTTTTCATCATAGTCGTTACAGACGACATCAATTTCCTGGGCCAATTCTTCTGCTCTACATTTCCGAAAACCTTTATTATAGTCATTTCCGGTTGATTCCACCTTATCACGAATGGCTACACTGATGTACTTCTTCATTTACTTTTTTCCCCCAACTAAATTTATTCTTCTATTGTATCATAATTACAAAACAACTTCGAACAGAGTTTTCTTATGCCCATAAAAAAACCGCCTCTACTGGAGAGGCGGGGAAAAATAACGACTATTTGTATTTACCTTACGCTGTCGAACTGATCAAACAGCATCGCTCAAATATTGTTTTTTTCATACTTTATAATGTATCTTACGCGGCGAGATTAATCAGCCAGCATTTTAGCTACAACACCAGAACCAACGGTACGGCCGCCTTCACGAATCGCAAAACGTAAACCTTCTTCGATGGCGATTGGGGTAATCAGGGTGATTTCCATTTGCACGTTATCCCCTGGCATAACCAT
>NZ_JAXQGA010000045.1:0-4923 GCF_034438075.1 Acetobacterium sp. K1/6
TTCGTCGTTTTCTACTCATGTGTATAGTTTATCTTATTTTCTGGATTTTGTGTCCAACTATTTGTGGACATTATACACTTTCTAACGCTGCTTTGTCTAAATGAATTACAGGCATTTTCTGGCGTCCATTTGGCGTCCGTTTCTATGAAAAAACATATTAAGTTATGAAATATATTGAAAAATATGAAAAGAGCAATCACTTAGATGGCATAATAAAGACATTTAAGTGATTGCATGAAAGTTGTTATACGTTGACCATATAATTCGTAATCAGTAGGCCGGCGGTTCGATTCCGCCCGCTAGCTCCAGTAAAAAATAATTATTTATTGAAGAACGGCTTTAGATAAACGTTCTTCTTTATTTCTCTGCTTACTTTTCTTCATGGAACTCTATCTCTTTAGCCTCCTTTACCTTCAATGTCATTTTTTTATCATTTATTTTTTGTTCGGTTGCTCATTATTCAATCGCCCTCGTTTTATTTCCCTATTTCTATTTCAGATATTCAACGAACCAATTGGCAGCCATTTCAGCAACCCTTTCCAACGTGCCTGGTTCTTC
Source organism: Acetobacterium sp. K1/6 (assembly GCF_034438075.1). Classification (NCBI taxonomy): domain Bacteria; kingdom Bacillati; phylum Bacillota; class Clostridia; order Eubacteriales; family Eubacteriaceae; genus Acetobacterium; species Acetobacterium sp. K1/6. The sequence goes on from NZ_JAXQGA010000045.1 coordinate 559, forward strand.
GAAAAGATGGGTAGCTCCGGGAATAATTTCAAGTTGCTTAAGCCCGATTATTTTGCGATAGGCCTTTTGGTTTAATTCGATGACTATATTATCATTTCCCCCAACAATAAAGAGTGTTGGGGATTTTACACTTTGAAGATGAGGCCATGCCAGATCGGGCCGGCCGCCCCTGGAAACAATAGCATTTACCTGATCTCCTAGTATTGCCGCCGCTTGCAATGCTGCCGCAGCGCCTGTACTGGCACCAAAATATCCGATTGTAAGGTTTTTTTGTTTCTTCCTGCTGCTGTAACCATTTTGTCGTCACAAGTATCCGGTTTGCCAGTAAATCGATATTAAAACGCATTTTATATTTCATGTCTTCTTCAACCGTCAGCAAATCTAGCAGCAAAGTCCCAAGGCCATGGATTCTGAGCACCTTTGCCACATAATTATTCCGGGGACTGTTTCTGCTGCTGCCGCTTCCATGAGCAAACAGCACTACGCCTGTTGCGCTTTCTGGAATTTTCAATGAGCCGATTAACTTTATCTGTCCGTCAGGGATATGTACGATCTTATCGATGCTTTTCATGCTGATTCGTCCTTGTTTTCAAAGGCGTTAAGGATCGAAATGACTTCACTGTCTTCTACCTGTGTAAAATCTTCATAATATGCGCCAACCGCTCCCCGATAATTTGCGTCTATATCAAGCGATACTAACTCATCCACCATAGAATTCAACTTTTGGGCGGTATCATATGGCGTTACCGGAATCGCAATAACCAGTCGTTTGGGGTTGCGTTTTTTTATCTCATCAATGGCTGCTATCATTGTAAGTCCTGTGGCAATGCCATCGTCTGCTATGATTACTATTTTTCCTTCAACCGAATACAGTGCTCTTCCCCCTAGAAATATTTCTCTGCGCCTTTTAATCTCGTTACGCACTTTTTTTATTTCCCCGGCTAGCCATTCCGGATCGATATTCTTAACTTCAGCTGAATTGCAAATAGGATCGCCATCCTCAGTTATCGCACAAATAGCGTACTCACTGTTCAGGGGATGGCCTATTTTTTTTGTTGAAAGAATATCCAGTGGAGCATCTAGCATCTTTGCGATTTCAACCCCCAGAATCACACCGCCTCTGGGTAATGCCAATACGATAACATCCTCGCGCTTATATTTTTCCAGAGCATTCGCCAGTTTGATTCCCGCATCTTTTCTGTTTTTAAACAACATGTTTGTCCTCCTTAAATTTCTATTAATTATCCAATACCATCTCTGAATAGATCTCTTGGGATCACCTAAACATCTGCTTTATTCTTCACTTCTACCCCATCAAAATATATTCAATCAATTTATTCCGAATTATTCATAAACCTTGATATTTTATGAAAATGCGTCATACAAAGACTATTTTCAGGTTGATGCACCCTAAAAATGCGAAACCTTGCAAGTAAATCAGACTTTTGAGCGACGCACTCTATCGATCAAATATCGGCTGAAAGGGTAGACGAATCCACGGGATTAAAAAAAAATAAAACACTAAATAAAAATATTAATCCTCCAGCTATGCTGGGGAGAGTAGGGTAAACGGAAGTGTGACGTATGTTGTAAAACTGGATAGGCTACAATTAATTGGACAATAAAATTGTGAGCAGATATGAAGGGGTTATAATAAAAAAATCGGTCGAAAAATCCTCGTTTAATTGATGGGTTTTCGTCAAACTTGCCGGTATCATAAAAACCATCTTTTTTATTTTCTCGGATACGATAGCTGTCGCCTTTGATATTGATAGTTGTGGAATAGTGTAATAGACGATCCAGTATGGCCGTGGCGACAACGTTATTCTCGAATACTTCACCCCAACTGCCATAAGATTTGTTGGAAGTGAGAATAATAGAGCTTTTTTATATCGATTATCCTAAACTTGAAATTTATTTTTTTGTTGAAAAATATTTGAAAAGAAAGATATCTAAACTGAATTTGAAGGTCAGGTGATTAGAATTTATAATCGTGAAAAAAACAATATGTGATATCATTCGATATGATAAAAATAGATAAAGAAGTGTTCAATAAGGATTGTTACAGAAAAAAATTACTATTTGTCATGGAGGAGGTATTCATGAACTTAAAATAGCGCAATGCATTTACTTTCATACTAATAATTGTTACAATATTAGTACGAAAGGAAGTGAGCTTATGAAACGATACGAACAGCTGGACAAATTGATTGTCGATCATGACGGAATTGTTCAAACTTCGCAGGTTGTTGCCGAAGGAATTTCTAAACCTGTTTTTTATGATTATGTCAAAGCGAAAAAACTTGAACAGGTGGCTCATGGCGTTTATGCTTCAGCGGATGCATGGACCGATTCGCTTTACCTAATTCATATTCGAAGTAAGCAAGCTATCTTTTCCCATGAAACCGCTTTATTTCTACATGATTTGACGGTACGGGAGCTAGCACCGTATTCGATTACGGTCAAGACTGGTTATAATCCCACCCGCCTAAAAGAGGATGGAATCCAGGTTTATACGGTTAAACCGGAGCTTCATCCGGTGGGCTGCACATCCGCACAGACGCCTTTTGGGCATACGGTTCCGGTTTATGATATGGAGAGAACCATCTGTGATCTGATCCGCAGTCGAAAAGGGATTGAAATCCAAATCTTTCAAGATGCAATAAAGCAATATGTCGGGCGTAAAGATAAAAATCTGCGAACACTGATGCAATATGCATCCCTGTTTCGTGTTGAAAAAATCTTGAGACAATATCTGGAGGTACTGTTATGATTAAGACATCAAAACAATTGAAGGATTTGATCCGGAATCTTTCAAAAAAGAAAGCGGCAGATGCTCAGATGCTGCTGCGTCATTATATGATGGAACGTTTTCTGGAGCGAATTTCTCTTTCTGAATATAAAGATCAATTTATTTTGAAGGGAGGGATTCTGGTGACAGCAATGATCGGATTGAATGCACGATCGACGATGGATTTGGATGCTACGGTAAAAGGCATCAAAGTGAATGCTGAAGATGTCGAGCAGATTATTGCTTCGATTGCCTCGGTGCCTTTAGATGATGGTATATCTTTCCGTATCAAGAGCATTGGTGAGATAATGGATGAAGCCGAGTATCCGGGAATCCGGGTTAATATGGAGACGAGATTTGATGGCGTGATCACACCGATTAAGGTTGATATTTCCACAGGTGATATCATTACTCCCAAAGAAGTGCGTTATCAATTAAAGCTGATGCTGGAAGAACGTAAAATTGATTGGGGCTTACAACCTCGAGACGATTCTGGCCGAAAAGTTGGAAACCATTATTTCCCGCAATACTGCCAATACCCGCATGAGAGATTTTTATGACATCCACAGCCTGCTTCAACTGTATGGTGAAAACATGAATCCTGCAGTTTTCAATCAGGCACTGATGGCAACTGCGAACAAGCGTGGTACAGAGCATTATTTAACCGATATGCTGTTAATCGTTGATGAAGTGGAAAATAGCAGTGTCATGGAAAACCTTTGGCTGGCTTATCAAAAGAAATTTTCTTATGCATCGGAAATTACCTGGAAGACAATCATGGAATCCGTCCGTAATTGCATGGGGTTGATCAGAATGGAGGGCAGACATTAGTTATTTTATGGTACGTTCGTTTTTTGGTTAATAAATGAAAGTGGTAATTCATGTACAAGTATAAACATTCGAAAAAAAGAGTAAAACGTGTCGTAAACATGTCGCATATCATATATAAATGTCCGCAATAAGACATTTACCTACTGTTTCGTAATCAGTAGGTCGGGGGTTCGATTCCCCCCGCTAGCTCCAGTAAGAATATAATATTTTATTAAAAGAATGGCTTTAATTAGCGGTTCTTTTTTTATTTTTTGAATTATGTTTCCACCGAAAGTGTGACCTACTGTGAAAAATCAAAAAACTCTGGCTATTTCTGGTTATTTTACCCCTATTATTTGTCGTACTTGTAGCCTACTTTTTGTCGTACTTTTCACAATGTCAAAAACATTTCAAAAATTCCCCTGAGGAGGATCTTAGCACCGTTTCTTACAACAACACTTTGGTTAAACTTACATTTGCGAATGTCGTCAAGATCATCATTTTATGCTGACCGAAAGCGTGGCCATGCGTTTAAGAGAAACCGAATTGAATACTTACTTTGTAAATTGAATAATATTTTTATTTATAGGGTAGTACAAGTGCGCGCGTTTCATTTTCTAGAAGATATTTATAGATGTTTTAGAAAATTAAATAATTCGAACCTTTTTTGGATGTTCTGCGTAATTTTGTCAATACCGTTTTAAAACTTCCCAAAATAAACGGTAAAAATTACCCATTAGCATCGTTCGATTCGTTTTCATATA
>NZ_JAXQGA010000046.1:0-4635 GCF_034438075.1 Acetobacterium sp. K1/6
TCGTCGTTTTCTACTCATGTGTATAGTTTATCTTATTTTCTGGATTTTGTGTCCAACTATTTGTGGACATTATATTAAGAGTATTTTAACTCAATAAATAAATTTAGGAGTGTCTTATGAAACTAAGTAAAGTAGCAATTGAAAACTTTAGAGCATATCTGGATAAAACAGAAATCAATTTCGACAATCTAACAGCAATTATTGGAAAAAATGATATAGGCAAATCAACCATCCTTGAGGCACTTGAGATATTCTTTAACAATTCAATTGTTACTTGTGACAAAAACGATTTATCGGTCAATAGACTTGGCAATGACGAGAACATCAAGATTACTTGTACTTTTACAGACCTTCCTTCTCAAGTAACAATTGATGCTGCTTTCAAAACAAGTTTAGAAAACGAATTTTTATTAAACGAAAATGGAGAGCTTGAAATTTTGAAAATATTTAAAGCTACTTCTGCTAAACCCAAAGAAAGCGTATTCATAAGATGTCTTCATCCTTCCGATACAGACTACAGTGACTTATTGACTTTAAAAAATGCTGATCTTAAGAAGCGAGCTGAATCTCTTAAAATAAGTAAAGAGAGCTATAACGCCTCAATCAATGCAGAAATTCGCCAGGCAATCCGTTTAACTAATAAAAATTGTTATAAAGAAGTCATCCTTATACCAGCAGATAAAGAAGACGCAAAAAAAATCTATGATAATCTTAAACTGTATCTACCAATGTATGCATTATTTCAATCTGACCGATCAAGTACAGATGATGACAATGAAATTACTGATCCAATGAAAATAGCTATTCAACAAGCCTTAATTGAAGTATCTGAAGAATTAGAAAATATTAAAGAAGCTGTTCGACAAAGAACCCTTGATACAGCAATAAGAACCCTTGAAAAACTGAAAGAAATGTCGCCTGATTTGGCGAATTCGTTAGTTCCTGAATTTAAAAGTGAACCCAAATTCGATTCTCTTTTTAAATTATCTATAAATTCAGATAATAACATTCCCATTAATAAACGAGGTAGTGGTGTGCGTCGGCTAATTTTACTGAATTTTTTCAGAGCCGAAGCAGAAAGACGGCTCAAAGAATCCAATAGTTCATCCATAATATATGCTTTCGAAGAACCAGAAACTTCACAGCATCCAGATCATCAAGCACTATTAGTTGAAGCATTTCTAGAATTATCACATACGCCAAACACACAAATCATTTTAACAACTCATACACCGGCTTTGGCAAGTATGATAAATATTGAAAATTTAAGATTTCTAAGCAAAAGTAATGATGATGAAAAAAGAATAGTGATGTCAAATAGTGATACTACATATGAGTTAATATGTAATGAGCTCGGTGTATTACCTAATCCCATCAACATGAACACTCGTGCGATAATATTAGTCGAGGGACCTGGTGATGTTATCTTTCTAAACCACGCAGCACAATGTTTGTATAAAGATGGTTTTTTAGAAACTACTTTTGAAAAAGCAAATTTCGCGATCGTTCCAATTGGAGGCTGTGGAACTTTAAAATACTGGATTAACTTAAAGCTAATAGATCAGTTCTATCTACCTTGGGGAATTTTGTTAGATTCCGACAACGGTGCAGCAGAACAAACTTACAATTTTAAGAAAGTCTCAGAATTAAGAAAAAAGGGTATCAAAGCCTATACAACCAGAAAAAGAGAACCTGAAAACTATATCCACTATGATTGTGTTAGAGAAACCGTCCAATATTCCGATACAGATGATGCTAAGGAAATAATTAATCACGCTACCAATATAGGTAAAAATGATGTATTAATAAAACTTTGGCCAAAAATGACTGGTGCGAGAATTCGTGAAGTTGAAAAGTACGAAGACAACGGTATAATCCATTACGAATTAACAGAAATGATTACGGATTTTCTTAAATTGATGAGTTGATTTTTAGAGAATGCACTTTGGATATGAATCAATGAAAGTTCCCCGTATCTAAAGAGTACATTTTCACGAATATCGACATGCAAAATTAAATTCAACACATTTTACTGCCCCATAAACTTTTGGCTAAAATAATATTTTGTAAGGTAAAACATAATGAGATTTAAAATAGAAAAATTTCGTATTGATGAGGGTTTCTTATTAGAAACAGATAGTTGGGACGATTGGTTCGAATTTTCAACAATGTATTGCTTGAAATATATAGATAAAACCAATAAAACTACTGAAATAGGTAATATCAAAATAGGTCAAACTAATATGGAAAGTGGTCAACGTCGAGCAGATATTCCAAGACATTTTGATCGTTTAGATGCTATCTTTTTTTCAGTTGGTCAAAGTGTTGAATACTATGAAAACCTTAAAAATTTAGGTGATAATCTCAGGGAAGAAGTTCTCACTTCATTAAATGATATGGCATTTAATATCGCTCTTTTTGAAAAGCATAAAAATCAAAGAGTTACACAAATTTCCCTTATGAGAGATATTTCAGAAAAAGAGATAACGAATCAATTTACGCGTGTGGCTAATGGTGGTGCAAAACTTACAAATTTTTCATTTGGATATTCATTTCCAACTCTTATAAAAACTAACGAAAAAACTTTAGTAGTGAACAACCCAGCAAAAATAACTTTCAGAGTTAAACCTGAATCTAATCCTCCTACCAATATTCACATAATTATTGGACGAAACGGCGTAGGGAAAACTTACTTTATAAAAAACCTTATTAAAGTGATTACTAGTAATAATGATGCGGAAAACGGCTTTTTTTTCGATCCCAGAAACAACGAAAAATTACCAGCTAGCAATTTATTTGCAAATGTAATTTGCGTTGGCTTTAGCGCTTTTGATGATTTTCCGTCAGCCATATTTTCCCAAGTCAAATCTATGATTTTTATTGGTTTAAACAACGAAAAAAGTGCTGCTTCAAGAGTTAATGAGCTTTCCATACAATTTTCTAACAGTTTATTTAAGATCCTTTCTAGTAAATCGAAAAGTAAACTTTGGCAAAATGCAATGGGGATTCTAAATTACGACAATTATTTCGAGGAATCATTAATTTCCAAAATTGTATTTAATGAAGACCAAACCAAATTTTCTAAAGAAACATGTGATATATTTACGCGTTTAAGTTCAGGTCATAAGATTATTTTATTAATAATAACTCAATTAGTTGAAGTTATTGAAGAAAAATCATTAATTATCATTGATGAACCAGAAACACATCTACATCCCCCTTTATTATCAGCTTTTACCAGAGCATTATCTGATATTCTAACAGAAAAGAATGCTGTTTCAATCCTTGCTACGCATTCACCTATCATACTTCAAGAAGTACCTTCTAGTTGTGTTTGGAAAATGCAAAGATCAAAATATTTCATCTCTCTGGAGAACCTACAACAAGAAACTTTTGGAACTAATATTAATGCATTAAATAGAGAAGTATTTGGTTTAGAAGTTGAAAAATCTGGATTCCATCATCTATTAAAAGAAGTTCTAAAAAAAGAAGATTACGATTTAGAAACCGTTTTCGATGTTTTTAACAACGAATTAGGGGATGAAGCAAAAGCTTTACTTAGAATATTAGTCGCTTTAAAAGAAAAGGAAACAGAATAATGAAAAGGATAGAAAAGCCTGAAAATAACATTGAAGATATCATCACTGACTGTGTATCTAATTACGAAAATGAAGAACTGAAAAGAAAATTCACTGAGTCTATTCCTTTTATTAAAGATTATACAGATCATTTTGACTCCAGTATGTTAGAAAACAGTGTCCATTTGTTGGTTCCTCACGATAATACTAATGATATATTAAGTACAAAAGAAATGGTAGACCTATACAACAATAAATTTTCAAAACAAAAACAGCCTGGTAGAATTCATTATGAAAAAATTAAAATATCAGCCCCAAACGAAAAATGTCCATTGTGCGGAGTTAGGATTGTTTCAACTCTTGACCATTTTATGAGTAAACAACTATTCCCCTCCCTTGCAATTTCACCTATTAATTTAGTACCAGCTTGCTTCGACTGCAATAAAATTAAAGGAAAAAAACAATTTGAAACGTTTGAACAAACTCACTTGCATCCATATTATGATAACATCGACGATGAGATATGGTTAACTTCTGAGATAAAGAAAGATAATACATCATCAAATATATCAATACAATTTAACACCGTTAAACCTGCTAATTACGATATCTCTCTTTATCAAAGAATAATAACTCATTTTATACTTTTTGATTTAGAACACCTATTTCGTGTTCAGGCAATAGATGAAATTTTAAATGTAAAGTATAAACTAAAAAAAATCAAAAGAACTGCAGGGATAAAAGCACTCTATGAAGATTTGCTTGATACTAAGAACAGTTGTGAAAAACACGATCAAAATAGTTGGAAATCTGCATTATATAGAGCATTACATAATAATGAGTGGTTTGTAGAAACATATTTAGACGATTAATAGCTCCTTATAATCTTTCCTTTCATAATAAATATACCTTCATTAAAATATCTACGGCTACTGCAAATATAGGATTACCAGTGCGTTTTTTCATCAATAGATTTATTGTTATATAATGTACACGCTTGTCAAGACACGAAATTAGAAATTTTTAGATAAATCTCCTTTCGCGTTTTGATTAGGCA
>NZ_JAXQGA010000047.1:1687-4565 GCF_034438075.1 Acetobacterium sp. K1/6
TAGGATCAAGAAGAAAAGAGCACAGGGTGAATGCCTTGGCAATCAGAGCCGAAGAAGGACGCGACAAGCTGCGAAAAGCTACGTGTAGGTGCACATAACCGATAAAGCGTAGATATCCGAATGGGGAAACCCGGCTGGTAGAAGACCAGTCACTGTGACGTGAATACATAGCGTTATGGAGGGAACCTGGGGAACTGAAACATCTTAGTACCCAGAGGAAAAGAAAGAAACATCGATTCCTTTAGTAGCGGCGAGCGAACGAGGAAGAGCCCTGATTACATCAAGGCTGTATTATTAGTTGAACGACATGGGAAGGTCGGACGCAGAGGGTGAGATCCCCGTAGACGAAAATAGTATGGACGGGTAATCGACGAGTACCACGGGACACGTGTAACCCTGTGGGAAGATGGGGGGCCCACCCCCCAAGGCTAAATACTACTGATTGACCGATAGCGGAAAGTACCGTGAGGGAAAGGTGAAAAGAACCCCGGAAGGGGAGTGAAATAGAAACTGAAACCCTGTGCTTACAAGCAGCAGGAGCTAACGTGACTGCGTGCTTTTTGTAGAACGGGCCAACGAGTTACGGTATGTAGCAAGGTTAAGTACTTCAGGTACGGAGCCGTAGGGAAACCGAGTCTGAATAGGGCGATGAGTTGCATGCTGTAGACCCGAAACCGTGTGATCTATCCATGACCAGGATGAAGCTTGGGTAAAACCAAGTGGAGGTCCGAACCAGTGTCTGTTGAAAAAGGCTTGGATGAGTTGTGGATAGGGGTGAAATTCCAATCGAACACGGAGATAGCTGGTTCTCCCCGAAATAGCTTTAGGGCTAGCGTTGTAGAGAGAGTGATGGAGGTAGAGCACTGAATAGGCTAGGGGTCGTAAAGATTACTGAACCTTATCAAACTCCGAATGCCATGCACTTATATACGGCAGTCAGACTGTGTGAGATAAGTCTCATAGTCAAAAGGGAAACAGCCCAGACCATCCGCTAAGGTCCCCAAGTCCAGATTAAGTGGGAAAGGATGTGCAACTGCACAAACAACCAGGATGTTGGCTTAGAAGCAGCCACACATTTAAAGAGTGCGTAATAGCTCACTGGTCGAGTGGTTGTGCGCCGAAGATGAACGGGGCTAAAATCTGGCACCGAAGCGATGGATTATGGTACTACCATAGTGGTAGGGGAGCAATGTCTTGAGGGCGAAGCGAAACTGTAAGGTTTGGTGGACACAAGACAAGAGAGAATGTTGGCATGAGTAGCGAAAGTGAAGTGAGAATCTTCACCATCGAAAGCCCAAGGTTTCCTGAGGAAGGTTCGTCCGCTCAGGGTAAGTCGGGGCCTAAGCCGAGGCGAGCAGCGTAGGCGATGGACAACAGGTTGAAATTCCTGTACCACCTTTAATTGTTTGAGAGATGGAGTGACACAGAAGGATAAGCGAACCCAGCGGTTGGAAAAGCTGGGCCAAGCGTCAAGGCTGAGTAGGGAGGCAAATCCCCTTACTCATAAGGCCAAGGCGTGACGGGGAACGAAAAATAAGTAGGGAAGTCGCTGATTTCACGCTGTCAAGAAAAGCTTCTATTGAGAGAGAAGGTGCCCGTACCGTAAACCGACACAGGTAGGCGAGGAGAGAATCCTAAGATGAGCGGGAGAAGTGTTGTTAAGGAACTCGGCAAAATGACTCCGTAACTTCGGGAGAAGGAGTGCCCCCTTATGGGGGCCGCAGAGAAGAGGCTCAAGCGACTGTTTAGCAAAAACATAGGTCTCTGCTAAATCGAAAGATGATGTATAGGGGCTGACGCCTGCCCGGTGCTGGAAGGTTAAGAGGAGTGCTTAGCGCAAGCGAAGGTGCAAATTTAAGCCCCAGTAAACGGCGGCCGTAACTATAACGGTCCTAAGGTAGCGAAATTCCTTGTCAGGTAAGTTCTGACCCGCACGAAAGGCGTAACGATTTGAGCGCTGTCTCGACAACACACCCGGTGAAATTGTAGTACTCGTGAAGATGCGAGTTACCCGCGACAGGACGGAAAGACCCCGTAGAGCTTTACTGCAATCTGGCATTGAGTTTTGATCGTGCACGTACAGGATAGGTGGGAGACAAAGAATTTGGGACGCTAGTTTCGAAGGAGTTGCCCTTGGGATACCACCCTTGTACGATTGGAATTCTAACGAGTGGCCGTAATCCGGTCATCGGACAGTGTCAGACGGGCAGTTTGACTGGGGCGGTCGCCTCCTAAAAAGTATCGGAGGCGCCCAAAGTTACCTTCAGGATGGTTGGAAACCATCTCTTAGAGTGCAAAGGCAAAAAGGTGATTGACTGCGAGAGAGACATCTCGAGCAGAGACGAAAGTCGGGCTTAGTGATCCGGTGGTTCCGAGTGGAAGGGCCATCGCTCAACGGATAAAAGCTACCTCGGGGATAACAGGCTTATCTCCCCCAAGAGTCCACATCGACGGGGAGGTTTGGCACCTCGATGTCGGCTCGTCTCATCCTGGGGCTGAAGCAGGTCCCAAGGGTTGGGCTGTTCGCCCATTAAAGAGGCACGCGAGCTGGGTTCAGAACGTCGTGAGACAGTTCGGTCCCTATCCGTCGTGGGCGTTAGATATTTGAGAAGAGCTGTTCCTAGTACGAGAGGACCGGAACGGACAAACCACTGGTGCACCAGTTGTTCCGCCAGGAGCATAGCTGGGTAGCTAAGTTTGGAAAGGATAAGTGCTGAAGGCATCTAAGCACGAAGCCCCCTTCAAGATAAGATATCTCACCGAAAGGTTAAGGTCCCTGATAGACGATCAGGTAGATAGGCTGGATGTGGAAGTATGGCAACATATGGAGCTGACCAGTACTAATCGACCGAGGTCTTGATCCAAGATTTTATACACT
>NZ_JAXQGA010000048.1:0-4418 GCF_034438075.1 Acetobacterium sp. K1/6
TCCGTTGTGGCCTAGACGTCCACAATTTTCTGTTCTCAATTTACTGCCGAAGGTTGGCATGAACGCCTGGGCAGCGGTGCCCTGGCGGATTCAATTCTTGACCGCATTGTCCCATCAGCCTACACGATGATCATTGATGGTGATGTTTCGATGCGTCGAAGAAAGCGCAACATAAAATAATTCAAGCAATAATGGGAGCCATTTAGGTACTGGCTCCCTCTTTCGCAGCAGTGGCTCCGTACAACGGATCATCTGGCTCTATTTCAGGAGATTGGGTGGCTCCGCCACCCCGTAATATCCACGTTGAAGGTATAAAGGCAATAATTCCGATTTAAGCGGAAGTAGTTCGTTTTTTTCAATGCGTGCAATTTTTTCATCCCGACTCATTAGATAACCGCTGATTGGCTTCACTTCACACCTCAATTTAGATATGAAAAAAAAGCCACCTATTATAAACAGGTGGCAATTAAATCAATAAAATGGCGCGCCCTGGGCGTACCCTACCGTATGTACGACAATTATTCAGAAAGCACGGGAAATTGATTAAGAATTATTTAAGTTTATTTGTCACTTTCCTTGGTGGAGGTGATCCGTACCGGTTTAAGGTGACAATTTGCATTGAAGACTATCGTCATAATTAATCTTATTTGCCCATTCATACAAATGGCGTTCCCTACCGTATGAACGTCAATTAATAGAGAATTAAATGGCTTTCATAAAGAGTGATTTATTCCTTATCACATTATTTAATGATCCATTCCCCAGATCGATTATTCCCTTTGCGGATAATCATACCTTTATCCTGTAAGTCAGCCATGATTAGTTTTACCGAACAGTTCTCCTTTGTCTTTTAAAGATGTGTATATACTTTTATTAGTAAACACTCTAATTAGAATATTTTCATTTTTAACAACTTCCTTTAAAATCTCAATAATACATTTTGTATATTCCGACCGTGAAAGGCCACCTGGATCAGCTATCAGATACCATAGCAAATGTTAATCAATTTTAAGTAGTTTGGCATTGATTGCCACGATGATTGTACTTACGGACATAAGTGCTGCCCCAACAGCCGGGTTTATTACGACCCCCTGATAATACAGGACGCCTGCTGCTAAAGGCAGTGCGATCACATTATAAGCGGTAGCCCAGATCAAGTTTTGGATCATTTTTTGATAGGTTGCTTTTGAAAGCTTTAAAATAGTTACCACATCCAGTGGATTGCTTCGTACTAGAATAACATCTGCCGTTTCAATGGCTACATCGGTTCCCGCTCCGATGGCGATACCTAAATCAGCTTGTGCCAGTGATGGTGCATCATTTACTCCGTCGCCAGTCATTGCCACGATCTTGCCTTCGTTAATAAAACCCGTAATTCTAGCTGCTTTTTCTTGGGGCAATACCTCTGCAATCACGGTATCGATGTTCAGCTGATTGCCAACATATGCGGCAACGCGCTGATTGTCCCCTGTTAATAAAATCGTTTCGATCTCCATCGACTTTAGCATCTCAATCGCCTCTCTGGCAGTATCTCTGATCATGTCTGATAATGCCAGATAGCCAAGGAGGTTATCGCCATCTAATATGAATACTACTGTTTTTCCCATTTGGGCGAGTTTTTCATAATCCTCGGCGTCAAAAGCGATCTTTTCAGAACGCATATAGCCGGGACTCACGATCATCAGTTCACGTCCATCTACCTTGGCTTTTAATCCCTTACCCGGAATATTTTGATAATCCTTTACTGCCCTCAACTTGAGGTTTAATTTTTTTCCTTCATTTACAATACCCTTTGCAATTGGATGTTCCGAGTTTGCTTCAACTGAATACGAAAGTGAGAGAAGTTCATGCTGAGTTATACCAATGGCTTTGATATCCGTTATCCCAAATGTACCTTCAGTCAAGGTTCCGGTTTTGTCGAAAACCACGGCATTCAGTTTTCGCGCGTTTTCAAATGCTGCCCGATCTCTAATTAAAAGACCTTTTTGCGCTCCGATGCTTGTCGAAACAGCCGTTACCAGCGGTACGGCCAAACCTAATGCGTGAGGGCAGGAAATAACAATAACGGTGACTGCGCGTGTAACTGCAAAATTCAGATCTTTTGAGATAATCAGCCATGCCAAAAAAGTCAATACTCCGGCAATCACGGCGATATAAAACAACCACTTGGCTGCTTTGTCTGCTAATCGTTGGGTATTGGATTTTGAATCCTGGGTTTCACGAACAAGTTTGACCACTTGTGACAGAAAGGTATCTTCACCCACTCGCGACACATGAAATTTCAAAATCCCTTCACCATTGATGGAACCACCGACGATTTCATTGCCTTTTTCTTTTTCAACCGGGACTGATTCTCCTGTAATCATCGATTCATTCACTGCTGATCTGCCATCATAAACTAAACCATCAATAGGAATCTTTTCACCCGGTTTGACAAGAATAGCATCTCCAGCCTTCAATTGTTTTACCGAAACATCAGTAATTTCACCGTTGGCCGTTATCTGGTGTGCTTCTTCAGGCATCAGTTTAACCAGTTCATCCAATGCCCTCGATGCGCCCATTACCGATTTCATTTCAATCCAATGACCTAAAAGCATGATCACAATTAATGTGGCTAGCTCCCAAAAGAAGTCATCACCGTTTATAAAAAATACAGTTAGGGTGCTATAGATATAGGCGATTGTGATCGAAAGCGCAATCAGTGACATCATTGCTGGTGATTTTTTCTTAAGCTCATCCCTGGCCCCAGTAAGAAAAGGCTTTCCGCAATAAATAAAAAGTATGGTTGAAAGACCAAACAGTAAATAGGAATCTCCCGTAAAACCCCAATCGACACCGATAAACATTTGGATCATTGGCGATAAGAGTAATATCGGTACCGTAATAATCAAAGCGATAAAAAATCTTTTTCTAAAATCCGCCACCATCATCGCATGATGATCATCATGTTCGGTATGTTCTCCATGCTCCGGAATAGGATGGTGTGAATGCTTCTTTTCTACAGGGGAAACCGGTCGGTCTGCTTGAGGCATTTGATTCATTTTCCCATGAGCGTGGTTATGCGTATGTTCATTATTCTTTTTCAGATTTTCCGTGGGTATATGATCTTTATGGGCATGATGGGTTCCATGCTCATCACCCATTAATGCTCCTTCAGATTGAGTCTTCTGGGGATTCTGAGTTGTATTTTCTTTGTCCATCTCATTCACATCCTTTCTTTCTCAATAATATATATAAAACCCGATCACAATTTTAAAACTGAAATCGGGTTATATAAATGTTTTCTGCAAAGTAATTGACCACAAAGAAACCCGTCGTATTTGTGTTTTAAATTAATACTTAAATAAAAAACATGCCAATCACTGTCTTTTTAAAGCAAACACTTTTTTCATGCGGTATTCTAAAACAATCGATTCTAATCGACAGTTATAGCGCTAACTGGGCACTCCTCCTGAGCTTCAATCACACAGGCTTCATTTTCCGACGAGATTACATCGGAAATCACTTCAGCGATACTATCGTTGTCCATTTCAAACACATTCGGACAAACAGATTCACACAAACCACATCCAACACAAGCATCCCGATCCACTGTAGCTTTCATCATCGAACTTCCATACATATATTTAAACAGCTACTTTTTTCAGAACCAAAGTCAATTAGACTCCAATCAGAAAAACTGTTTATTATTCTAAATTACCCACAACAATCAAATCTAAACATTTTCTGAATTGAACGCCAGTATGTAATCTGCCACTTCCAGTATAATATTCGCAGGTGGCAAAATTTCAAAGTCGTAAGGAACCTGGGTAGTGCAATCGTTTATTCAGAAGTTCTGCCCGCAACGAATATTTTTTAATTAATTCTGAAAATGTTCATCATTTCTTTCCCTAAGGCTCTAACTCCGGCCAATTTGATCAGACAGAGATTTCGTAAAGTAAAAACATTGCATAAGCTTTTTCATTTTCATATTAATAAGCAACCGGTATCCTTTCAGAATAAAAGAAACAATAAAGTCTTTATCAACCCTAATGCGCACCTCAACCAGCGCCTGTTAAATCTTATTTTCATTCAGCGCTTGTAACTGGTAATCGGTCTTTTCTAAATTCAATGTATCCAGAAAATCATGAATAAATAGATCATTTTTTCGTTCAATATCAGATGGGTAGCCCCAGCTGATCGATGCAATGTTGTTATCAAAAATCGGCGTCATTCTTAAAAGTTTTCCAGATTGGGGGTCTTTCAAAAAACCATAGTTTTCGGTATAGCGATCCATATTAAAGCAGATTCTATCCAGAAACAGTGGATCACCAGATAGGTTTTAATTCTTTGATCCGATTGTGTTTTTTGCAAGTACTTTTTGCAGAAAGTTGCAAGTTAAAAATACAGAATGTTGCATTATGGAAAATCCATAGTTT
>NZ_JAXQGA010000049.1:0-4240 GCF_034438075.1 Acetobacterium sp. K1/6
TCTTTAAGAAGAAACATACCGTGTTTTTGGGGAATTTTCAACCGTTTATTATGGGTATTTTAACACCGATTTTGACAATTTATCAGTTTGATTTTTACAGAACAAACATATAATAGCTCCTTCAATACCATCTGCGGTAGTATTCAGTAAGATAGAAGAAATGAATAATTATAATTAATTGTAGCTTTTTTTTTAATGAATCATGTATACTATAATTAAAGTGTAGTTTACTAACGGAAGTATTACAATGAATTCAAATACCAAGAATAAACAATTCGTGTCTGTTTGCTTGGTGATAAAGTCTTTTATTCATACATAAATGGATGGTTGGTAATTAACTGGAGCAATAACGTTGAGCTGTATGCTAACGAAATATAAAAAACAAGAGGGAGAAAAAGGATAATATGGAAAAGTTATTTAAAAGAAGAATACCCCAATGTTTGTTTATTGTCATCGGCATGTTAATGATTGTTGGAGTGTTACCGCAAACGGCCCAGGCAACAACGAATACCGTATCTGACGGCCAATCATTTGATATCAGTACCTGTGCAGCAGGCGATACAGTTAATGTAGACGCGGGTGCAACGGCAACGCTGATCGGCAGTCAAAATGTTCAAATTTCTTGTGGCGAGGGTGTCACATTGACGCTTGATTCGGTAACAAGTGACGTCAGTGCCTGTGCCCTCAGCTTTTCAGGCATCGGTAACATCCTGATTATAAATGGAACAAATACTCTTAAAAGCGGTTCTAATAAGCCTGGTATCCAAGTGGAAACAGGCACAGAGCTAGAAATAAAAGGAGATGGCATTCTTAATGTAATTGGCGGAAAATACGCTGCCGGTATCGGCGGCGGTTATCAAGTAACTGGCGGTACTATTTCAATATTGGAGGGGTCAGTCACTGCAACCGGTGGATATGCCGGTTCCGGTATTGGTGGCGGTGATTACGGAGCTGGCGGTACGTTTACCATATCGGGAGGGTCAGTCACTGCAACCGGTGGATATGCTGGTTCCGGTATCGGTGGCGGTTATAATGCGGCTGGTGGGACGATTACCATAACCGACGGGTCGGTCACTGCAACCGGCGGAGATGAAGGTGGTGCCGGAATCGGCAGCGGCGATTGGGAAGACGACGGCAAGCATGGAGATGGCGGAACGATTACCATATCGGGGGGGACGGTCACTGCAACTGGTGGATCTAAAGGTGCCGGTATCGGCGGTGGAAATGGTGCAGCTGGCGGTACGATTACCATATCAAATGGTAAGGTTACTGCTACCGGCGGAGATTCTGGTTCAGGTATCGGCGGCGGTAATGGTGGAGCTGGTGGTGAAATTACCATCGACGACGGAGAGGTTACTGCAATCGGTAAAAAGTATGGTGCCGGGATCGGTGGCGGTAAAAGTGGAGCTGGTGGTGAAATTACCATCAACGACGGGACGGTCAAAGCTACCGGTGGAAGTACACCAAGTCTATGGAACGGCGGTGGCGGTGCCGGTATCGGCGGCGGAGCTGGTGCAGTTGGTGGTACGATTACCATATCAAATGGTAATGTTACTGCAACCGGCGGGGAAAGTGCTGCCGGTATCGGCGGCGGATCTGGTAAAGTTGGCGGTACGATTACCATATCAAATGGTAAGGTTACTGCAACCGGCGGTGAATATGGTGCCGGTATCGGCGGCGGATCTGAAGCACAAGGAGGAAAGATTACCATCAACAGTGGCACGGTCACTGCAAGGGGTGGAGATCTAGGTGCCGGTATCGGCGGTGGCGGTTTTGCTGGACATGGCGGTACGATTACCATCACCGATGGCACGGTCACTGCTACCGGTGGAAATGGTTCCGGTGCCTACGGCGGTGGTGCCGGTATCGGTGGCGGTTCAGAGGGAGATAGCGGGACAATCTTAATAAAAGGCGGTAAGGTATTTTCCGTAGGTAGCGAAGATATTGGCCATGGTACGGGTGGACATGATAATTCATTTTCTTTAAGTGGTGATGCCCTGGTATTTTTAGCACATGATAGCTGTACAACTCCCGATACAGAAACCCATACGCATTTTCCAAAATCAGGGCCGCTCTATGGCTTTAGCCTGCCCGGTTGGTCTGATGCTGGCATATATGCACTGGCTTATACTTTGACTTATTATGACAATGTTGGGTCGGACTCTAAAATCGAAAATGTTCCTCAGGTTGGAACGGCAACACTCGAAGATTCAAGTGTTTTTGAAAATCCTGGTTACACTTTTAAAGAGTGGAATACAGAAGCAGATGACAGCGGCACATCTTATGCACCAGGCGACAATATTACAATCTCCGATGATTTAACCCTGTACGCCATCTGGACGCTTGAAACGGCAGCAATGGTCGACAGCATCAGCCCAGCTAACAGTGATGCACCACTTGACGGCAATGTGGTCATTACTTTTAACAACGATAATATGGATACCACCGTAACCGGCACGGTTACGATTAACGGCACACCCCTCAGTGGAGGAGTTTGGTCAAACGGTAGTCGGACCTATACTATTCCCTATTCCAGCTTAGCCTATTATCAAAGCTATACCATAGACATTTCCGGATTTAAAAACACTGATTATATAACTATGGAAGCTGCCACTGCCTCCTTTACCACAGAAGCACCGGCTGATCTTTTAAGTCTTACCGTTAATTCGGGCAGTCTAAGCCCTGCCTTTGATACGAATACAGCCGCCTACAGAGTGGACGCCACCGACATTGACATCATCGGCATTACTGCCCAGACCCTTGACCCTGGAGCCAGCCTGACCATTAACGGCGTGGAAGCAACTTCAGGTAGCGAAACAAGTGTAAGCCTCATTAACGGCGCTAATATGATTCCGGTTGTTATAACTGCCCAGGACGGTAAGTCGAAAGCCTATATTATTTCAGTTTCTAACTCTGTTAACGAAATAATCAATGATGCCGATTTGACCAGCCTGTCACTTAACGCTGGCTCATTAAGTCCGGGCTTTGACCCAGGAACCACCACTTACTACGCCAGTGTGGACAGTGATGTGGATACGATCGAGCTGACCGCATCAGCCTTCGACGAAAATGCCGTCATGCTTTTAAACGGCGCTATTTTAAACCAGGGAGGTTCACAGACAATTCCACTTTCTCTCGGGGATAATGAAGTTAAGCTTATGGTCGTTGCCCAGGACGCCAGTACAAAAAACTATAGCCTGACCATCTATCGTGATGACAATGAGGAAATTAGCTGCAGTTATCAGACCCATGTTGAGAATATCGGCTGGCAGGGTTTTGTATCCGAGGGTGAGATCAGCGGAACTGAAGGACAGGGTCTGAGGCTTGAAGGGATAAAAATAGAACTTGAAGACCAGGTAAATCTTGGCGTTGAATATTCAACCTATGTGGAAAATATTGGCTGGCAGGATTTTGCAGCCGATGGCGCGATGAGCGGAACCCAAGGACAAGCACTGCGACTGGAAGCGATCAAAATTAATCTGACCGGCGAAGATGCCGGCCAATATGACATTTACTATCAGGTCCATGCTCAAAATTTCGGCTGGCTGGATTGGGCCAAAAATGGAGAAGCAGCCGGAACAGCTGGGTTTGGCTATCGGCTGGAAGGGATCAAAATTATGGTTGTCCCTAAAGGTGAATCAGCACTAGGCGACACACATGAATCATTTGTAGAGAGTTAATAAGTCTATAAAAAATTTATTTTTGTTTTGTAATCAGCCATCAGATATTTTAGAAACTGGGAAATAAGTTTTTATTTTTTAAAATTATTAGCATTAAGTCTATTTTTGGTAGTCATTACTTAACTTTATTTTGATTGATGCATCATTATCAGCTTTCATAGGATAAAGAGAAGGAGTCGTGATTAGATCAAAAAAATATAGAATCGTCAATATAAAAATTTACCACTTAGAAAATAGTTTTATAAACAAAGACCTTATGTCTAAAATGATTTATATCAATTGTCACCTTGAACCGTTACGGGTCACCTCCACCAAGCAAAGTGACAAAATTTCAAGGTTTTAATCAAATTCTCTTACGTTTTTCCGATTACGGTTAATGAATAGAACATTCAGCATATTTACTTTCGTACTAATAATGTTTATAATATTAGTATGAAAGGAAGTGGAATCGTGGACCGATACGAACAGCTGGATAAATTGATAGCCGATCATGACGGCATTGTTCAAACTTCGCAGGTTGTTGCCGAAGGAATTTCCAAACCTGTATTTTATGATTATAT
>NZ_JAXQGA010000050.1:0-4185 GCF_034438075.1 Acetobacterium sp. K1/6
TTGATTTTACTGGGGTTTTGAGACTTTCTCACACAGTTTTTTATGACTTAGTGTAACCTAGATGCAAAGTTCACATACAAAGCAATATTAGTCTGGAAAACAAACAGGAAAGCCCCAAATAAAAACATAATCACTGCGGTAAAATAAACCCTGACATTGAGTTTAGCGCTTTTTTCCGTTTGTTTTTCTTCATCATGTACCTTTGGGTGATCCATTGGCAGGTTTTTCATAACGATCACAATTGCCGGGATGAAAACAAGATAAACCAGATAAGACATCTGCCACTGGATACCGGCCAGCATCCCAGAGGTAAAGAGCAGCACCATGCTTCCCCCATTAACAAAGGCCGACTGCAACCCCATCATGGCTCCGCTTTCCTCAGCTACAAAATACTCAGCAATCAGTGCCATCGACATAGTCGCATTCATCCCTTGGGCAACCCCCAGCAATAAACTGCAGCCGAGCAACACATAGATGCTGGTTGAACCGAAAAGCAGGGCAACCATGCCTCCGATCAATCCACAAACCAGCCCAAAAATAACCAGATTTTTTTTAGGCAACCGTAGTGATAACGGGCCGGATGCAAAGGCAAAAACAAGTCCCATCAAGGCCGGTATGGTCAAAACCATTGAAATCAGCGACGGATCCACACCTACAAAATAGGCCTGAATATCGGCCAGAATCGCTGAAGCGGTCATTGATATCATCAATAATGACGATATTGACAGAATCGCAACTTTAATTTTTCTCTTTTTCAAAATTTTCTCCTACAAAAATTAAGTGAGGATGTCAGTTTTTTCCAAGACACCCTCCTTAATTTCTCATTCTTTAATTTTTCGACATTATTAGCTGATCAGAAACATTGTAAACCCGAAGAACATTTCTTCCACGCCTTGTAGCCCTTCCCCGGCAAACGGGAAAGCCCCTTCAGGAATTTCATATTTTTCCATTGCTTCTAAAAAAGAATCATAATATTCCGAATCAAATTCCATATTCATTTTCTTTCCTCCTAATATTTACCATATTCCTGTACAAAGTTTAAAACTGCTTTTAAATTATTGACATTGACATCTTTCAAGCGAAGTAAACTTTTATCCAAACTAAACATGTAATTTCCGTCAGGAGCTAAAACATCAATTAATTCTTTTGCTTTATCAATGCATCTCTGCTCACTCTCTGTTTTAAGTATCCCAAGCGGATAAAGGCCACTGATAATATGCTTTTTGCCGACTTTTTCTTTTATAATTTTAGGATCACCATATTCAAATAAAAAGAAGCACCCTTTAGGTAATTCATTAAGATAATCCAGATACCGCATCCAATCTTGCTCAACGAAAATATTGACGCCTACCCCGGCAGCATCCAGGGCCTCAACAAACGCTTTAAAAGTTGGCCAGTAAAAACGCAAAAAATCTTTTTCACGCATATAAGGTCCCATGTGTAACGGGATAAACGTGCGATTGTAGCGGTTTGAGTTTGGAATAATGCCAGCCTTGATTGAAAGTGGCAACAATGCTTCACATGCCGCTTCTACTTTTTCAGGAATTCTTCTGATATCTTTACTTATCCCGGTGAAAGAGCGAAGTTGATCAGCTAAAGAATCATATGGGACTGCGCAAGCAGTGGAAGCCATGGTATAGATTGTTTTTCCGTATTTATTAGCAATTTCAGCAGAAGCAGTCCCCATTTGACCCATGGTAGCGTAAAATGCAAAAAACGCTTTTGTTGTAGCTTTCTGTGCCGCAAAGCCGCCTTTTCCCAGTTCAGTGTAAAGCCTTGGTAAGACCTTATCCCATAACGTTTTGTATGGGTCCTTAATAAATTCATCATACTCATCTTCATTTAAAGCATTAATTTCTGGATGCTGAATAAATCCATCAGTACCAGGTACAAAATTTTTGGCTCCCAATATTTTATACAAATGTGGTATTCTTATCAGCGATCCAAAACAGAGATCTGAATTGAAATTACGCGTGGTAATATCAATAGCCTCAATATTTTTTTCAATGCTGTATTGCTCTTTTAATAAATCAAAACCTGCATACTCCAGACAAAATGCATTATCTCCTGAAACAAAGACTGGTACTCTTTCAGGCATTTTCCCATCAAATAAATTTTCGAAAAGTTCATTCTTTTTTAAAGTTTCTTGATTTAATTCCATCTCTTTTCCTTTCATTTTAAATTTATTCGCGAATAAGTTATTCATGAATAAATTGTAAGCCTTTTCAATTTTTCTGTCAAGTTATTTTTTCGTAAATATCATTATTTTTTATATTTTGAAATTTTACGCTTCATCCTATCTGTCGAACATTATATTAATCATGGCATTTTATTCATGAATAACAGATAATTGTTGATAAATATGATAAAGTATGTTTAAATATTTCATACGAGGAGTGAATTCAATGTATAATGTAAGTACTAAACAAAAAATTTATGAAACAGCTAAACTACTGTTTATTGAAGAAGGTTATGCCGTTGGTAGCAGAAAAATCGCCAATGAAGCTGGTGTCAATCAGGGTCTGATCACCTATTATTTTCAAAACAAAAAAAATATTGCAATGATGGTTTTAAAAGAAAGTTTTGAAATAATCGCAACACATATAAAATACTTTGTAGATCCTAAGAAAGATATTTTACTCTTTTTGCTGATATTTTCAAAAGTTGTCTCAACCCCTTCTATCAATTCAAGCGGCTATATTCGCTTCGTTATTGAGATCTCAAAAGAAAATTTAATTGAAGAATCGGTTCGATTTGGTAATAATCAAACCGAGTATTACCGAAGACTTGTGAAAGAAATTATGCCACCAAATGGCAAATGTTTGGATATGAATATATCAATTTTCCTTGGCATTGTTTTTGGCATCCAACGAAATTTAATATTACGATTGGTCGAAGATGTTGATTTTTCCCAAGAAGAGCTATTTGATATATTCTTTGGCGCTTTTCTCTGGGCTCTAAACCTGGATTATACTGATGGAGAGATACTTCAGTTGAGACAAAAAGTAGATGAAATTACTGCAGTTCTTTATAAAAATTACCCCGATCTTAAAAAACCCGAAATTTATCTGTTTCAAGAGAAGAAACTTAAAAACCTTTAAAATAAACATCTTTTAAAAATTCTGGTATTTTTATTAGAAAAAAGCACCTTCTTTGCAATTTAATGAATGAAGATGCTTTTTCTAAATTGAAAAACTGTATCTTAATTGTTAAAAATAAATTCGTTCATTCTTTTGATACTTTCCTTACAGCCTTCCAAAGTTTCATTTATAATATTCAATGTGGGTTTCTTTTGATTAATTAATGCTGTAACTTGACCTACCATTACGGCACCGTTCTCTTCAATATCCCCCTCAATATCGGCTGCCCGCAAAGAACTTATTGCAATCTCTTTCAATTTTTCAGCAGCTACCTGATAAGAATACTCAGCCTCCAGTTTTAACATCCTATCTGACAATTTATTTTTCAACTGACGACAAGGTTCTCCAGTACATGTTCCTGTAATAACTGTATCCATATCTTGTGATTCAATAATCGCCTTCTTCGCATTTTCGTGAATATCAGTCTCTTTTGCCATCATGAACACAGTACCCATTTCATTGCCTCTGCTCCAAACGCAATTGCTGCCGCCATTTCTCTGCTGTGACAGCGTCTTTAATTGTAGAAGCTTTTACGATCACTTTACTTCCGGCTTCATGCCACAATACAATGTACTTGGCGGATAGCTCATATGCCAAATCTACAAGGGTATCTGCATATACAACAGGTGGTTTTTCCTCTTTAATCACTTTTGTAACACTCTCCAGCATATCTGGAATCATAATAACATTGATCCCAAATGGCTTATCTGTTAATCTTCGGATATCTTGGATCTGAGAAATGATAAATTCTATTGGCGCAAAACCTACTCCCAGTATTCCAAGTCCTCCTGCATTAGATACTACTGCTACTAACGGTGTTGTTTAGATCCAGGCCATTGATCCCTGAATGATTAGTTTTTCTACATGGAATATCTGACAAAATCGATTGGTATTCATTGTACTTCCTCCCAATTATGTTATAATTTATTATTAAACAACTACTGATTTTTTTCAAATCATTGCATTTCATTGTTTTTTGCAAGTACTTTTTGCAGAAAGTTGCAAGTTAAAAATACAGAATGTTGCATTATGGAAAATCCATAGT
>NZ_JAXQGA010000051.1:0-4145 GCF_034438075.1 Acetobacterium sp. K1/6
TCTTGATTATATGACGCCGATTGAATTCAAAACAGCAGACCTTAAAAAAGTTGTCTGAAAAAGTGTTGACAATCCATTTGAAATAAAAAAAGGCGAAGACTATCGATCATAAGTTGACCGAAGACTTCGCCTCTTTGGGTTTCTTTATTTAGTTTTAGTTTTAGATTTATATAAAACAAAAACACCAAGATTTTTATATCTCAGTGCTGTTGAAGTTTTTGCATGTTATTGTTAGTATAAAAGATATGACATTTTCTACTAATGGAATATAACCTAATACTTTGGTTAGAAATCAACTATTCTTTTCTGACAATCAAATAATTTGTGTTTTCACAATATTATATTAACATCAGGTAGACCTTTATTTTGATTTCGAATCTGTAAGACTTCAATCTAATCGCATTTGTTAAACCCCATAAATCAAGAGTAGCTACGTTTTTTTCAATTTTAGCCATTTGCACAATAATCATTTTATAGTTAAGCCTTTATCGATAGCTTCCTGAATAATCTTATGACAACAAACTCCCAAGGGATTGTATTCTTTACAATTAGGTTTTTTCATAGCTCCAGTTATCGAATTCACTTCTTTAACTGTCTTCACACCATGCTTAACCACAGCTTCTATTACTTGTTCTTCAGTGACTTTACTGCAATAACAAGAATACTTTGGATTTGCATCTTTCTTAAACCAAATAGGAACACTAACTTGGACTTTTAAGAATTTTATTCCATTATCAACGTTGTAGTAGGCAACATCACAGTCTTCATTCATACAAATCCTATAATTATCTCCCCAGACTGCCTTGCGGTTATCATCTGTCACCAAGTGTTCAACGGTTATCCTACTAACTGTTACTCCTTCATTATTACAGACAGGGCAACTCTCCTTTGTTTTATTTAAATTTTGTGTGGTGCATTCACAGCAACATTCATCAATAACTTTCAATTACATAACCTCCATATCTTTTAAACCATCTAATTCAAGGTCATATACCAACCAATTTTCATTTATAGTTTTAAATTTCTGCCCTTGTGCAGGCTTCCATTGTCTTAGGCCTTAATTTTCATTTGCCTTTAAAAAGTTTCATTTTGTAATTTATACCCCTTGATTGTCTCATCAATTATCGGTATCAAACAAGGGGGGTGAATAGGAAAAATAGTTTATAGATTCTTTACATTCAAAGCTCTAAAAGCATTTAATACTGCGATGATAGTTACACCTACATCTGCAAATATAGCTGCCCACATAGTAGTTATTCCAAAAGCACTCAAAATAAGAACAATTATTTTTATTCCAATTGCAAATACTATGTTTTGATGTGCAATTTTTAGTGTCTTTTTAGAAATCTTCATTGCAGTAGCAATTTTCGATGGCTCATCAGTCATAATTACAATATCAGCAGCTTCAATGGCCGCATCAGAACCTAAACCACCCATTGCTATTCCAATGTCTGCACGAGCTAATACAGGCGCATCATTGATTCCGTCACCAACAAAAGCAAGTTTACCTTTTGTAGATTTTTGCGAAAATAATTCTTCTAGTTTTTCAACTTTGTCTGCTGGCAACAGTTCTGCATAAACCTTATCAACACCAAGCTCTTTAGCAACCTTTGAACCAACACTTTTATTATCACCTGTCAACATAACTATTTGTTTAATATTAGCTGCCTTAAGTTCCTTGATTGCTTGTGCTGAATCTGGCTTTACCTCATCGGCAATTACAATGTAACCTATATATTTGTTATTAACAGCAACATGTACAGCAGTACCGATCAGCTCTCCCTTGAAATAAGGGATATCCATCATTTTCATAAGTTTGATATTTCCTGCCATAACCTTTTTGCCATCTACTGTTGCAATAACACCATGACCTGATATCTCTTCTACATCTGAAATACGTCCATTGTCTATTTCTTTGCCATATGCACGTTTCAGTGAAAGTGAAATCGGATGATTGGAATAGCTTTCCACATATGCAGTTAATTCTAGTAGCTCTTCTTTGGAAACTCCTTCTGGATGAATTTCCTGTACATTAAATACACCTTTCGTTAGTGTTCCAGTTTTATCAAAAACAACAATTTCAGTTTCTGCTAATGCCTCTAAATAGTTACTACCCTTGACTAAAATACCTTTTTTTGAGGCTCCACCTATTCCACCGAAGAAACTCAAAGGAATTGAAATAACTAAAGCACACGGACAGGATACCACAAGGAATGCTAGTGCTCTATATATCCAATCACTAAAAGTCGCCCCGTCTATAACAAGAGGCGGTATAATAGCTAGAAAAACTGCGATTATAACCACAACCGGTGTATAATATCTCGCAAACTTCGTAATAAATTGTTCTGAATTGGATTTTTTACTACTTGCATTTTCAACTAAATCAAGAATTTTACTTACAGTAGATTCTCCAAATTCCTTGGTAACCTCTGCTGTAATAACTCCATTAATGTTGATGCACCCACTTAGGATATCACTTCCAACTTCTACTTCACGAGGAATAGATTCGCCTGTTAGTGCCGATGTATCAATCATTGAACTTCCCTCAATTACCTTGCCATCAAGAGGAATTTTTTCTCCTGCTTTAATTACAATAATATCTCCAATTTGTACTTCATCTGGGTCAACTTTGACAAGTTCATCGCCTTTTTTAACATTTGCATAATCTGGTCGAATATCCATAAGGCTTGCAATTGACTTTCTCGACTTGCCAACTGCATAGCTTTGAAACAGTTCTCCAACTTGATAAAACAGCATAACTGCAACACCTTCAGGATACTCACCAATAAAAAATGCACCAATTGTTGCAATACTCATTAAAAAGTTTTCATCGAAAACTTGACCTTTAAAAATATTTTTTACAGCTCTTTTTACAACATCTCCACCTACAATAATGTAACTTATTATAAAGAGAGCAATCTGTAACCATTCATTATTAAAATTAATAATTGCTGCTGCAACTAACACGGCTGCACCAATTATTATTCGCCACAATCGTTTCTTCATTTTTGCATACCCCCTTATACCCTTTTCATAATAGTATCAGGTTCAATTTTTTTAACTATTTTTTCAGCCTCTGCTATTATTGTAGGCATTTTTTCATCCTCACCATCAATAACAAGTTTTGTGGTCATAAAGTTAACAGTAGCTTCTTTCACTCCATCAAGCTCATTAATAGCCTTTTCCATTTTTGCCGCGCAATTTGCACAATCTAAACCTTCAAGTATAAATTTCTTTTTCATTATTAAATCCTCCTAAATATTATTTGTAATTTTATTTTGAATACTACAAGTCTTTTTCAAATTTTCTTGAAGCATTGCTCATTTGATATGAAGACTTAAATATCTGCCCAAATATCTTCAAAAAATATTCTATTCTACCGCATTACTACTTCTCGTTGATATGAATTAGACCTTGGTCAAATATTTCTCTTACATGATCATCAACTAATGAATAATATACTACTTTGCCTTCTTTTCTGTTTTTCACTAAATTAGCTTGTTTTAAGACTCTCAGCTGATGGGAAATTGCTGATTGTGTCATGTTAAGTAATACAGCGATATCACAAACACACATTTCAGCTTCATGTAAAGCCCATAGTATCCTGATTCGTGTTGAATCTCCAAATACTTTAAATAATTCTGCTAGATCGTAAAGGCTTTCTTCTTGAGGCATTTTATCTCTAACTTGATTTATAATATCCTCATGAATTACATTGCAGTCACATCTTTCAATTAAATTAAATTTTTCGGTCATATTATCACCTCTTTTTTAAACATTTCGTATGAATACTTGAACAAGCATTCATATGTTGTGTATTTATTATATTATTATTTTTCTCATATGTCAATAGTTATATGAGCATTTATTCAAGTGTTTTTTAATAACTGAATTGAAACATCTAAAAACACCTGCTTACGATAATAGTACTATAAAAGGGTGCTTTCAATACAAACGTTTTGAGTATTCCGACGATTTAGAGCCACACAGTCTCCTGCGCAGAGCCACCTAATCCGACGCAGGGAGCCACCTGTTAAAAATTTCAAATCCGCTATAGAGAGCCACTAACGTAAGTATTAAAATGAAGCTACGGGATAACCGTGATACTTACGAAAGGAGGACATGTTAATGTCCAAAGAAAAACA
>NZ_JAXQGA010000052.1:0-4045 GCF_034438075.1 Acetobacterium sp. K1/6
TGCCTAATCAAAACGCGAAAGGAGATTTATCTAAAAATTTCTAATTTCGTGTCTTGACAAGCGTGTACATTATATTTTTATAAAACGTTCCATTGATGTATTGACTATGATGTACACATAAGGTTGGACACAAAATCTTAAAAATAAGTTATAATGATGCTATGAGCGGTAGCTAAGAAACCACCGATATTCAGAAACCAACGACATCTCCCGACCTATAATTGCTGGATTGTCCGGGAAAAGAGTTTTTACCCAATGAAGATATGGTAGATTTAATTTAGTCGTTAGTAAAAAAATAAAAGGAGCCAGTATTGTGAGATTCTTATTTGAAAAATTCCCGGAAAATAATGATTTTGATCCTGAGAATGAGGGTTATCATGCTATTAACGAGCCGAGCTTTTTAAAACTTTGCGTGATGGCAATTCCAGTTATTTTCATTTCCATGTTTATCATTGGACTAATGTTAAAGATCCGACTGGGAGCGGATTATCATTTGAGTATGATTGATAGTTTTCAAGATATTTTGATTTTATTAGCCTTAGTACCCATTCATGAAATGCTGCATGTGATAGTTTTTCCGGATAAAATTTCATCAACGGATATTTTTATTGGTACGTATAGAGGCGCAATTTATGTTGAATATTTACAGGATATAAAAAAAGAAAGGTTTTTGTTGGGATTGATATTGCCGATCATTGTTTTGACGGTTATACCCGTTTTAATTATATTGTCAACAAATGTAAATTATATTCTTTTGTCGAAAATTGCCCTGATGAATATGGTTCTATCGAGCATGGATGTCCTGTCATTTTATGGGATTTTAAGAAAAATTCCGGCGAATGCGAAAGTTAGGAATAAAGACTCTCGTTCATTCTGGAAATTTTAATAGCGGAGGTGCTTGAAAATGAAAAAACAATATTATCTGGATTTAGTATTATTGATCATTATCCTGGGATTATCTGTTTACTTGTTGGGACAAGTAGATAATCCGGTTTATACCATAATTTTGATTAGCTTTGCCGTCATATTCTCGTATATCAATCTGAGATTTAGAATTATCTTTAAATATCCGTATGAAGGTAAGCTAAGTATTGGCAATTATTTGGGGTGTTTTGAAATTCTGTTGGGAAAGTTGTTATACATCATTGGCTTATTAAATCTTACAATTACGAATTCGGCTAAGCAGCATAATTTTATCATCTACGGTTTTATACCTGTTATCTGGTATCTATCAATGTTCCACAATACGGCTTATATCGATGACAATTATTTAATCTACAATTTTTCAAGAGTTATTGATATCCGGGATATTGAAAGATACGAAATGAAGAAAAAATCTTTAGATACATATTCTCTAGTTGTTTATATGAAAAACAAAAAAGTGCTTAAGCTGGGCCTTAATGATTTTAATTATCATAAATTTAAATTGCTAATTAGGTAGCTGAATGTTAAATAATTTTCAAAAAAGAAAGGGGATCATTGTGCGGATATTAAAAAAAATCTACCCATACCTGGTGATACCATTAGTGATGGGCTATATTAGTATCATCTTCAAAGTGAAAAATATGATAAAATATGGATCTTATGATTCAAACTTCAATTCGACCCTGCCATTTTTTATTGACAATTTTGGTTTTACATATATTGTTACCCTGCCATTGATTAGCATCGTATTTGGCATTCTCCTTGAATTGCTGTGTAGGAAATCGTTTTCGCTAAGAGTCAAGATAAACAGGCCCTTTCTGATTATCGGTCTAATTTTTGCTTTTTTCTACTTTATATATTTTACACCAGTTGCCACTTTCTTTGTACAGTTGAATTTTTTGCCGCTTCTTTTAATACCTGATGCGCCGGCTTACTATCTCATCCCTACCCTCGTTGGGTTTTATTTATCAAAAGGCTTGCTTGCCACAAAAGAAAGTGAAGTCAGCTGACTTTGTCTTTGTTTAGACTAATGGAGAAATCATGCTGTTAAAAATATTATTA
Organism: Acetobacterium sp. K1/6; assembly: GCF_034438075.1. Taxonomy (NCBI): domain Bacteria; kingdom Bacillati; phylum Bacillota; class Clostridia; order Eubacteriales; family Eubacteriaceae; genus Acetobacterium; species Acetobacterium sp. K1/6. Next base: position 1,987 of record NZ_JAXQGA010000052.1, read on the forward strand.
AAGAATTTTCGCAGTAGCCTAAAAGATTATTTGCTATTTTTCATCCATCAGAGCCTCATGGTCGTTATTTTTTTTGTGATGACATTTTTTTTTCAAATTGCCTTCAAGGTGAGCGAGATGGATGATGTTAGCTCCCTCGCTTCTTTTATTTATGCTGCAGTTGTAATTGTCGTAATCATTACACTGGTATCAACCAATATGAACTTGCGAAATTATTTGATGATACGGAATAAAGATTATAATTTTTTAGCGATCTTAGGTATCCGTCCGCAAATGCTCTATTTACTCTTATGTGTTGAATTTGCAATGGGAAGTCTACTGGCGATTCTGGTTGGACTTCTGGGCGGAAGCTTTTGCGTGCTTGGTATTGCTGATTTACTTGGTAAAGCAGGTTTTCAAAATGATATTTTACTAGTGACAATTTGGAATTATCTTAATAGCAGTTTTATCTTTATTGTGATAATCGGGATCTGTATGGCTAGTAACGGTAGATATTTTAGACGTTCGGCCAATAAAGCAAACTCTGAAAGCCCAATAGAATGGGAATCATACAAGGCTTATGATTTGACCTTCTTGTTAATCGGTTGTCTGATTATCATTGGGATTCTAGTCAGTTTGTGGTTTTATTACAGTGTGCTTAATAGTCTCATTTCGATGATGCTTCTGGTAGGGAGTGCTTGTTTAATTGTTTTTTCAGGCAGTCGGTTTTTTTTCAAAAAAATGAGAAAAAACAAAAACCTGTATTATAAAAATTTGTTAACCTTTAATCGCATGATGTATAAATTTAACAAGAATAAAAAACTCTTGTTTACAATATTTAGTCTGAATTTTCTGATATTTTATTTAATGGGGAGTATCACAACTTCATATGGTACTTTAATCAACGCTGAAGATCAAGAAAGCTATCCTTATGATATTATCGCAATATCAGAACTTAAGATGGTTGAGAATGTAATTAATGAATCTGGGATAATAGCGTTTGAGGCGATCCCAATCCTGCCAGTATATGACTCAAGTGAAAACAGAGAGCCTCATTATTGGGGAATATCACTTAATTCCTATTACAAATTAACGGGTAAAGAGGAAGCACTGGTGGGAAACGAGATTATTTTAATATCACAGCAAGAGGGTGCTCAAAATAGTGCGACAACCGCAATGAAACGGGCCTTAACGATAGCGGGGAATAGCAGCAATTATCAGATCCAGAAGTATTTTCAAGAAATAATCTTCGGCAAAATATCAAATAAGAATTTAAACAATATCATTGTTTTTAGCGATGAAGAATTTCAACAGAAATATTCTGATGCCAATAATGAAATGACACTTTTTCTCGGGAAAATACCTATGAATTTTGACAAAAAGGCATTTGATCAGAGTAATTTGTTAGTGACGGTGTACAAACAAGATATGTTGCAACAAATTAAAAACGAAAATCAAATGATGTTCCTCATTTTTGTTTTATTAGGTTTGATCATGATGATTCAATTGGGCAGTTCACTTTATTTTCGCTTTTTTACCGATAAGAATCAGTTTTTAGAGGATACAAGATTTCTGAAACAGCTTGGTATGACCGACAAACGAATAAAAAAAATATATACAAAAGAGACCGCTATGCTGATATTTTTGCCGATTGTGACTTCATTTCTATGGAGTGGTTTTTTCTTTTGTGCTGAAATGAAATTTCAAAATGTCGATTTTGTAGAAAACAGTGGTCTATTTATGGCCTTTGGAATTGGCTATTTTCTGATTGAATTGGCATTTTATAAAATTTTAGAAAGGCAGCTTGTTTCGCATGTGAGTTGTGGTTGAGTGAAAATGGATATTTTGCAAATATGCAGTCTAAAAAAAAATACCGGAAAAAAACATCAAAAGAGACAGTGGTCGAAACGGTGGCGATTGATCATCTGAACTTTACGATTGAAAGTGGTTCATTTATTAGTATTATGGGAAAATCGGGTTGTGGAAAAACAACTTTGTTAAAATTGATTATTTCACGCTAAGAGTACCGCCAGTACACGCTAATGATACTGGCAGTACTTGAGATGATACCATTGGTTCA
>NZ_JAXQGA010000053.1:0-3332 GCF_034438075.1 Acetobacterium sp. K1/6
ATATTGTGCATTTTCCAACTTGCAATACTATGGATTTTTGCTTTGCAACTTTCTACATTTTTATTTTACAATAAACAGCTTTATTTTTAAAATAATTCCAAATTAGTGGAATTGCATTGAGAAATACAATATAAATGAATACCGAAACTAAATAAATCCTTAATGTGAATGTAATTGGTTCTCTCCATTCAATTAAATTATTTCGTTCGGTTACTTGTACTATTATTATTATCACAATTCCACATGCTAATAATATTTTCATAATAATGCGCCTTATTTGTTTCCATTTTTCGCCCATTAACATCCCTCACTTATTTTCATCACCCAATAGCGGCTAAAATAAAAACCATAACTCATCGATTCCATCATATTAAAGCTATTCTGGATGGCTATGAACCCAAAATCCATCAATACAAAAAACACAGGTAACCACATATTAAACTAACCTGTAAAATCTTTTTTTATGTCAAGCCTCTTTTCTAAAACTATCAATCAATAAATAAGCGTAATAGCCCATCAAAATAAAATCAAAAACAAAAAATTCTTTGATACTGGCAAAATATAAAACGCCAAAATAACTTACCCCATAAAATAGCATCAGTAATAAAATATTAGCTGCCAAGATAACTTTCGTCATTCTTAGTATTCGAATTTTTTTAAAGCGCTCGTACAAACTGGCCAGTAATATTCCTGTTGAAATGTAAAGAAATAAGTCAAACAAAACGCGATACCATAATAAATTTAATTGAAGGTTTGTTGCCTGATATCTTATAAAATAGTCCCTAAAAATAGCAAGGCCTAAAATAATAAAGGGCGTTATGGCAATTTTTATCATTGATTGGTAAAGTGACAATTTCAGTTCCTCCTTCTACTTCCAGATCCGATTTTACTTCGTTAACTTTAAGGTTTAGAAATAATTTAATCGCCTGCTCGTAATCCTGCGTCACTCAATCCCAAATTGAAATTTCTGTAATTTTTGATAGTTGTAATCACTGAGCCTTAGTTTGAGCACGTTATCATTTTCTAAATGAAGCGATAAATAATAAATGTTAAAGGATTTTTCTCTCAGCTCATAGTCTTTGATATCTTTTATGTCCACCATTTTTGAGAAATGATAGATTAATTTATCATCAGACACATATGAAGTTGCTTTAAAGAGCAATAAATATAAGATAAATGCTAATTTACCATATACCGTAAAATCATGATCGTCTAAATTCGGATTCACATATACAATATCGGTTATGCTGATAAAGTATGATATTTTTCCGAGTTCCATTAATAAGAACGTCATTTTCTCAAAATAACTAAATTTGCCTTCATAGGGATATTTGAGAACGATTCTGAATTTAAAATTAACATAAGCCGATAGCACCAAAAATACGATAAACATTATTATATATGAATTATTATCGATCTGTGTTATTGTGAAAAGAGTTGTGATCATCAATATAATCAATAATCCCAAGTCTACATAATACTCTTTCTTCATGCTTTCCTCACTTGTCGCTCTAAATTTTAAATCATTTCCTGACTTGGCACTAAAAGCATCACAGAATATCCATTCAAAACGCGTTAAGAAGACCTCAATCACGCCATCTATCATCGCAAAAGCGAAGTACATCACCAGTCTTCTGCAACAGGTGCTTGATGATGCCACCCGACTGATAGCGGAGTTTAGAGACGCTGCCTTTTCGCTGCCGGAGTACCAGCTGCTTAAACTGGGTGTTTTTGACACCCTAACCAAATTTAAATATACAAAGAATAAAGCGTAGATATTATAAAATAAAATAAAACTCCCAATAAAAATACAATTGATATAATCACATACTTCTTTTTCATTTATGTATCACCATTCCTTCGTTTCACTCAAGCCACAAAACGACCTGAAACATCTTGCCTTTAAAAAATTTTTTTAATTATTGTATAGCCATAGGGATAACCACAAACTACAAATCACGTGGAGGTGAGTAGGCTGCTCCATTCTGGAGTGACTGCATTTATATATGTGTTGATTGCTTTTCCAAGCACAAATAAGTGTGGCTATGCTCAGAATTAGGTAAGCTTAATACTCAAGATGTTTCAGACTTTCACCATCGCCATCCTCCATGCTGATCCAACTTTACTGCGTTAACTTTACGGTTTCAGTTACCCACATCGCTATTATTTTTGGTTGAAACGAATCCTTTTGAGAAAAAATATCCTACTACTACTGGAAAAACATATACTATAACCGGAGAGCTAACTAACAAAGATGGTATTGGAATAGAAATATTTACATAAAAACCAAATATTGAGATATAACGAGCGTAATAAATCAAGATTAAGAATAACGCAATAATTAAATCATGCATACGAATTTTCAAAGTCAATCTTAGATCATCTAAATTTAATATATACAAAAAAACACCGACTAATGAGCCCACAATGGGTCTATTGATCCCCGCATAAAAAAATAGTTGGTTTTCAGACGTTATAAGCTTTCCATTACCAACAACTTCGATGTAAATGACAAGAATAATTATGATCAAATATGGTTTTAATGGTTTGATTTTTTTCAATGAGTTCAAGACAAGCTCCCCCTTTTCTAAACTTTAATTATCTGTTTTCGGCATGCAGTAGTCAATAGGATTGGTGCATAAACTAAAAGCATCACAAAGCAATCACTTAAAATGCGTTAAGGTGTTCAATCAGAATTTTAAAGAATTTCTCTTTTTCCATGTGATTAACAAGTCTTTCTTCAATCAGACCATCTTTTAATAAAATTACCTCATCCGCAAAGCTGGCGATATAGGGATCATGGGTAACCAAAATTACTGTTTTTCGCAATTCCTGATTCATTTCTTTTAGACACCTCACCACTTCTTTTGATGATTGCGAGTCCAGATTTCCGGTTGGTTCATCAGCCAGAATTAACTTCGGGTTATTTGATAAAGCGCGACAAATGGAGGCCCGCTGCTGTTCTCCTCCTGATAATTCCCCCGGGTATTTATTCAAATGTTTTCTGATTCCAAAGCGCTGGGCATAATACAGCACACTTTCTTCAATTTCTTTCAGCTTTTTATGATCCAATAACATTGGCAGCATTATATTTTCTTTTATTGTCAGACTATCCATCAAATTATAGTCCTGAAAAACAAATCCAATTTGTTCACGGCGATACTGAGCCAGCTGATCATGACTTAATTTCGTCAATGATTTTCCCTTGTAAAATATTTCGCCTTCGGTTGGCGTATCGAGACCACCAATTAATTTTGAATATTTCACGGTAATGATACCAACGATATTCAATTGGATACCGGTAGCACACACATTGATACCGTGGACGATTC
>NZ_JAXQGA010000054.1:0-3098 GCF_034438075.1 Acetobacterium sp. K1/6
CTCCTGTAAGTTCTTTTAGGTTAGTCTACAATAATTCGACCTATTTTGCACTACGCCATCTTTTGAATCGCTTACGAATGTTTTTAACATCTCTTTATGATCAATATATTCGCTTTTTATTTCAAAGATATCAGGATGCATACATATGATATCTACTGCCCGAAGCGCCTTCTCTTGTTTATCTTGTTTTTTAGAATTAATATGTCTCATCAACTCAATCCATACAGCCTTGGGCACCACTATTTTTTTACTAAATTCCAAAAGTAAAAATTCAATTCTATTAACTAATTGATGTAATTGTTCAAAATCCATAACCGCTGATGTATCAATAATAATAATCTCATTCTCTAAAAGTAATTTTCTCGTATAGTCTGCGTTGTTCATGGTGCGGACTCCTTTCATAAATTATCACTTGTAATGTTTATTTAATATGATATCATAATAGCATAAATAATGACCGCATAATAGCTGATAAATTAGTTATATTGTCCGCATAAAGGAGTATTGTATGCCTAAGAATAAGATATATAAAAAAATAATCGATAAAAAAATATTTAGAGATGTACTTAAGTATAAGAAAAGTAGCATTAGAAAACTGGGGGAAGTTCACGAAATAGATTGTACTGAGCGTACAATTAGGCGCTCTCTCAACGAAGGAAAAATGACACCTAAATTTTTGGAACAGATAGCAAAATATTTGGATATTGATCCAAAGTTTTTGTCTGGTCAGCTTCACAGAGAACGAAGAGAAATGATAGAAACTCTGAAAAACAAAACTCTAGGAGAAAATTTTTTTTATAATCTTCATCCTGCTGAATACCCATACTTTCGAAAAGAGCAAGATGATTTGCTAAAGGAATCTATTACTGTCTTTTTGAAAAAGCTCTTCTCTCTCTTTGATATATCTTACGCACAATTCGAAGAAATGGATTTTAAAAAACAATATGAAGTACAGCATGATCTTTTCGAGGCTATCAAGACTGTCATTTCAAAACACTTTGAGCAAGATGGCTATGGTAATAAGTATATGTTTAATCTTGATAAAATTACAAGTGATCTTGAAAATTATTATGAAAATTACTATATACAAAAGAATGCAGATGAACAACTTCGCGAAAAATTTTTATCTAATCCGCCAAAAGGTTATACAAAGAACAAAATTCTAACTATGACTCCAGAAGAGCTAATCGATTTGGATATGTGGAAAGACTATAAACCAAGCGAAGACAAACTAATGTTTGATAAAAAATACGAGGAATATGAAATATTAAACTAATAACAAAATGGTAGTGTCAACAATTTTTCGCAAAAATAAAAACAGCCATGGGAAATAAAAATCACCCAACAAATGATACCTTGAAAAAGCTAAAAACCATGCGTTTGCCCTTTTTTGCCCAATCCTACCAGAATCAGCTTGAAGATGAAATGACCTATCTTTCGATGTCATTTCAGGAACGTCTGGCTCTGATGGTCGATGCGGAGTATGATTCCCGACACAACAACACTATCAAACGACTCATCAAGGAGGCTAAATTTAATAATTCAGCTGCTTTTCTGGGAAATATCGAATATCTGCCGGATCGACATTTGAATCGGGAACTGCTGGAAAGTCTGGCCAGCAACGAATACATTTGCCAGGGGCAAAACGTCATTCTAGTTGGCGCCACCGGTTGCGGTAAAACCTATATTTCCAATGCACTGGGGGTAAATGCCTGCCAATCCGGTTATAAAGCACGCTATATCCGCTTACCGGATCTCTTTTGTGCATTCGAAGCCGCGCGGATTCAAGGCAAATATCATCATCTGCTTAATCAATTCAGAAAATGTTCCCTGATGATCCTGGATGAGTTTCTGCTTGTTCCCACTACAGATACACAACAGCGTGATCTGCTGGAGCTGATGGAAATCCGTTGTGGCCAGACGTCCACAATTTTCTGTTCTCAATTTACTGCCGAAGGTTGGCATGAACGCCTGGGCAGCGGCGCCCTGGCGGATTCAATCCTGTTTTTTGCAAAAAGTTCTTGCAAAAAACAATCTAAAAGAGAACTGAGTTCCGAATATGAAAACTGGTATTGTTATTTCATATAAGTATGGAAACAAAATATCGAAAAGACGTTTTTAAAATCATCAAAGGATAAATCGGATTTTAGTTGTCGCTTGAAACCGCTTTTTGTAGCATCGTGTTTAAAAAACATAGTCTCAAAAGCATTTGAATAGAAAATGTATAATTTATCAGGTATTTGTGCATAGCTATCGAAGGTTAACAACATAATATTTAGCAATAATGGGTTTGATGCAAATGATTCGTTTTTTTCCTATAAATTTGATCTGAGTTGTTCAATAAAATTAGTCTTACAAGTGAGATCATAGTCTATTTTTTTTGAGACTACTAGACCATCATTTGGTGGAATTGAAATATCTAGTTTAATATCACTCATAAACTATTGTTAACCCTTCTATGTTAGCTTATGTCTAATATGTTCCTCAGTAAGTGGTTCGTCATAATTTACACATATCAGTCTGATACCTGCTTCGTCACATAGTCTCATCTTTCGGTCATCATGTTCTTGCTGCACTTTTAATTGCTTCATACCACCCCAATGATTAATAGCTTTAAAGTGCTGAATGCCCTGATATTCCAATCCTAGTTTTATGTCAGGCAAAAATATATCAAGTTCCAATCCCTCAAGCCAATCCGGTCTATGATGACGAATCACTTTCTCGTGAGGAAACAGCGATTTGACGATTTGATAAAGCATCGTTTCACTCACCCAGGCATCACCGATCTTTTTAAAACCTAACTGTTCTCTTACCGAATTTTCTATTGCCCTACTTAGATCGTCTCTCAGTGATCCAGCTTCATCACACGAACTTTCCCTCCTTATTGATTCCGAAATTCTCCTGACACTATCATATAGTTCAGGTGTGCATTCATCCGGCAAGATATTAAATTCGTAAAACTGACCTTCGTCTATACCCAGTTTAAAATACTCCTGAATGATATACCAGCCATAATGCTGTTGATTATTTCACGCTAAGAGTACCGCCAGTACACGCTAATGATACTGGCAGTACTTGAGATGATACCATTGGTTCAC
>NZ_JAXQGA010000055.1:0-2613 GCF_034438075.1 Acetobacterium sp. K1/6
GTAAGTGCCTCAAAAGATGACGTATAGCAAGTTTGATCTAAACCTGATATACTGATGACATCATTATTTGAGGCACTTTTTGTAGTTATGATTGAGTCTGCACACCTCAGGCAATTCCTGAGACCATGGCAGGTATTTTTCAAGTACTTCCGGCTGGTGCAGATAGTCACTGTTGGGGATTTCTGTCAGAAGGTAATTCAGATATTCGAATACATTAAGTTCATTAGCCCGGGCTGATTCCACCAGCGTGTACAGAACCGCATTGGCGGTTGCACCTTTAGGCGAATCGGCAAAAAGCCAGGCGCGGCGCCCTGTTGCAAAAGGTTTGATGCTGGCCTCACAGAGATTGTTGGAGATGGGAAGACGTCCGTCTTCCAGGAAGGTTTCCAGATATTTCTTCTGGTTTTTGGAATAATTCAGGGCTTTAGTCAACTTTTCATTTGTCGTTGGAATGGCCGCAGTTTCGTCAACCCACGACCAAAAGGCATCGAGGATGGGGCGTGACCTTTCCAGACGCTTTTCTCTGATCTCCTCATAAGGAAGATCCTTTATTTCGTTCTCAATTTTAAAAAGCAGGTCGATGTACGCTCGTCCTTCGGCACCCTTTGAACCCGGGATTTCTTTCCCATTGCTGGTCAAGGGAATGCTGTCGATAAAATATCTACGACAGTGCGACCAACATAAGTTGCGCCGGATATTCTCGACTTGTTCATAAGCGGCATACGCATCCGTCGTTAAATAGCCATGGAATCCGGAAAGCAGCTGCCTGGCGATCTCCCCTTTGCGTGTCGGCGAATAATGAAAGAAAACGGCTCGGATTGTCTCGCATGCCGCACTACGGATCACCCACATATAGGATTCGCTGTTGGCTTTCCTGCCTTCCTCCCGGTTACACTGAATCCGTGTCTCATCCATATGCAGCACCTCACAGGTACGCAGTTCGGCAAGAATACGTTCATAAACCGAGGTTAGCCATTCTTCGCTGCAGCGGTTTGTCCAGTTGGCCATGTTTGACCGGGATAGAATGAGCCCCAACCGATACCAGTCTTTTTCCTGACGGGCAAAGGGCATGCCCATGGCAAACTTCTGGTACATGACCTGAGCCACCAGAGACGGCGTGGCAATGGAATGCGGGAGTACCGGCACCGGTATGGCGGCTTTCTGAAAATGATCCTTGGGATTCTCACTGCCTTCTTTGCCACACTGGGTACATTTTGCAATCTGCTGGACAATCTGCTTCACCTTCAGTTTTGGTGGCTCATAGGTCACTTCGGTTCGGACGATCCGTTTGCCGATGACCGTAAGGGCTCCACCGCACTTGACGCAGGAATCATCCGGCCCAATGATGTACTCTTCAATCTCCTTCGGAAGACCGGCAAGCATTTCCTGACGGACTCCGGGTTGGCGGGCTTTCCGGGTATGACTGGGGACGGTTATTTTCTGCTGTTCACCAAACAGTTCTTTCGCGAGTTCCTGCGTTTTTTCAAACAGGGATAGTTGTCCATCCAGGTTTCTCGATGTTTCAGTGGAGGAACCAAACAGTTTTTTGCGAGCTTGCAGCAGCGCCTGCACCATATTTTCAATGCGGATATTCTGTTTGGCAATGATGTCGTCTTTGGCGGCCAGCTCTTCTTTCTGTTTTTCCACCAGCGCCCGCAGCATCAGCAGTTCTTCTTGTCCTGTCATCCGTATCCATTCCTTTGCTTTTTATTGGTACTATTATACCATTTTTAGCTTCAGAATGCTACATTTATCGGTAATAAAAAGTCTTTAAAACGCCATTTTAAAGCCATTTTGCAAATTTATTTGCGCTGTTTTGAAGCGGTTAAAAGCAGCTGTTTTCCAGCGTCATCGTCACTGGTTGAAGGGCTTTTTTCTGCTCGATTTCAAGCCCCTGAAGCAACCACTGAACCTGCTGGCCGGTTATTTCTCTGACTTCCGATGGGGTTCTGGGCCACTGAAATTTCATGCCGTTGAGCAGCTTCTTGCTAGCCAGAATAAAGCCGTTGCCATCGTAACGTAAAACTTTAAGGGCATTTCTTTTCCGGTTGCAGAAGATAAAGGCACATTTGTCAGCGAATGGATCCAGCTTGAACTCCGTATTAACAACGACGGCCAGGCCATCCATCTGTTTTCTGAAGTCAGTGGCTCCACACGCAATATAAATATGGGTGGTGTCGTTGATAAACCGATCCATCATGACTGTGAAAGCTGTCGGATAAACTGTGTTGCCAGAGAGATATCATGGGGATCCGACAAAACCAGCTCAAAACCCCGCCATCGGATAATCAGTCCCGCCACCGGTATTCGCTCATCAGAAGCCGTTGGCATTTCCAGTTTTGCAAACAGTGGTGCTGTGGTCCCTTTCTCCATCGGCTCCATTTTCGCCTTTCGGATCCGCTGCTTCCAATAATAGTAGGTATATTTGTTAAGCTGCTTTGAGGTACACCAGGCGTCGACCGTCATTCCACTGTTTGCCTGTTCTTCAAAACGCTCTTCCCAAAGCTGTCTTTTTGATTCGTCCATTGTATCCTGAACCTCCTGTAAGTTCTTTTAGGTTAGTCTACAATAATTCGACCTATTTTGCACTACGCCATCTTTTGAATCGCTTAC
>NZ_JAXQGA010000056.1:0-2437 GCF_034438075.1 Acetobacterium sp. K1/6
TCTCTCTGTTTTATTTCTCTGTTTCTCAACCGCCAACTCAATAAGTTAAGTTGAATAAGTTAAGTGACAGGCACCGTATGTCTCTAGTCTTCCACTTGCCTGGTAATGAGATGATCGTTCATTTTATAACCTCAGGCCATATACCAGCCACTTCCTGCAATTGAACAATGTCGACTTTTGTATAAATGCTGGTCGTTTCAATGGATTCATGTCCAAGAATATCTGCAATTGTCTTCAAACTGGTTCCATTATTAATCAGTTCTTTCGCTGTTGTGTGTCTTAACATATGAGTACCCGTAAAATTTTCCAGCCCAGCCTTGATTGCTGCTTTTCTTACAGTTTGACGGATCTGCGATACTCCCATTGGAAAGCCCGTTTCATTTTTAAACCTTACAAATAGAATTCGCTCTTCTGTTACGGGGCGAACCGTTAGCAAATATGCTTCAAGTGCCTGACCAGTCATTGCCGATAATGGAAGCAATCTTTCAGAATGAGATTTGGTGTTTTTTATTCGCATTGTTCCCTGAGCCCAATTAATATCATCTAACGTTAACACTGCAGCTTCTGAACAACGCAAACCCAAATCTTTTAAACTGCGAAGAATTGCATAATTGCGGATATCTGTCGGCTTTGTTTGATCATAGACACTATAAAGACGGTTCAACTCGTCACCGGTTAAAATTTTGGGCAACCCTGAACGACGCCAGACTGGAGATGTCATTGGCAATTTTAATATTTCATCTGCTCTGAATCCGTCACTAAATTCAAGAAAACGTATGTAACTCCTTATTCTGGTAATGAGTGTTTTCTTCGATGCTGGCAAAACATGGCCAAGCGTATGGGTGAAATGAATACGAACAAGATCAGCGGTTATTTTTTCAGGTGAAAATTCTGTTTTCTGAAAACTGCTATAAAGAAATATTTTGATGGTGTTACATTGAGAAATGATTGTATTGTTACTGAGGCCGGCAACTTCTTTTAAGTACCTTTGAAATCGTTCAATTTCAGTTTCAATCAACGGATTAAGATTAAAATCCTTACTATTGAGGCGTTTGTTAAACTGTTCACCAGTAATAAAATAGTAGAAGAGATGAAGCGCAGCCTGAATCATGGATTTTTGACTACTCAGTGGCTGATTTTTCAGATAATCTGAAAAATTAGATTTAAGCTCTACATTATCTTTTGCTGAAGACCAGAATAGTTCATTGGTTTTTAAAAATGTTCTGACTGTTCGTAAATACATCGGAATAACATTTTTAGAATAACCATTTTCCTTTAAATAGACCTCAAAGTTTATTAACGAACCATTACATTTCATTTCACAGTCCATAAGCATTGTCTCCTTTTTGCTTATAATAGCAAAATATGCTTACATTGTTATGTGCTGAAGTTTCAAAAAATTTAATCTCTGGAAACATTCTATTTTATGTTCAGCACATAACCTGGTTGACTACATAATTACGATTATGTGCTTAAGAACATAACCGAAAAAACTTTCTCTTCTGCAAAACACCCCATGGTGCCAAAGCCAGTGCAACGCTCTACAGTATCGTTGTGACTGCCAAACTCAACGGTTTGAATCCCTTCTACTATCTCGATTACCTGCTTACGCAATTGCCCAATACCGCAATCACCGGTGACCAATCCCTTGATCATTTGTTGCCCTGGTCTGAGACACTGCCGGAAGAATGCCGGTCAACTATCAATAAAGAATAACCGCTATAAAAAAGCAGTCCTTTTGTGAGAACATTATCTCATCAATTGGACTGCTTTTCAATGTGGGCTGTATTTGACGCTTACTTACATTTAGCGCTTAAATACAAAGTGCCACACAAAAAAGAAAAGACGACCCGAGTCCCGAAGAACCCGAATCGTCTCTCTGTTTTATTTCTCTGTTTCTCAACCGCCAACTCAATAAGTTAAGTTGAATAAGTTAAGTGACAGGCACTGTTTGTTTAAATTCTTCAGTGAGTTTGGATGATCGGAAACTGGCGCAACTGATTGGAAACAGAGAAAAGCTGGAAACCGCAGCTACCAACGAAAACTTTTCCAGACAGATTCCTCCAGATTTTCCAGCCACTTCAAAAAATTAAAAAAAGACGACCCGAGTCCCGAAGAACCCGAATCGTCTCTATTCTCTGTTTCTAAACCATCCAACTCAATAAGTTAAGTTGAATAAGTTAAGTGACAGGCACCGTTTGTCTAATAGAAACGTCCCCATGTCACCACACCCTATGTCACCAAAAAACTAAAAAGACGACCCGAGTCCCGAAGAACCCGAATCGTCTCTATTCTCTGTTTCTAAACTATCCACCTCAATAAGTTAAGTTGAATAAGTTAAGTGACAGGCACCGTTTGTTAAAACAATAGATCTTGCGATATCGGCCGCCAATAACGACTTCGTATTCTGTCCAATCGAACTGCGCCTGATCACCTG
>NZ_JAXQGA010000057.1:0-2383 GCF_034438075.1 Acetobacterium sp. K1/6
TGCAGAAAGTTGCAAGTTAAAAATACAGAATGTTGCATTATGGAAAATCCATAGTTTTGCAAGCTAAAATGCGAAGCAATTTCATGAGCAATCTAAACATTGCAGGCAATTATTATTTTTTCAATTGATTGTCCGATATTGAGCGATATAATTCATTGATGCTGGATTCCCGCATCCGGTTACTGGGTCCCGGAAACATGAGCAGGTGGCAGTGATGAAGGAGCCGATCCAGCATGGCAGCCGTCATCTGTTCATCATAGAGCACATTGACCCATCGGGAAAATTCAAGGTTGGTATTAAGAATGATAGACCGACGTTCATAACAATCGGATATGATTTCGAACAGGAGCTGTGCTCCCGTTCGGTCCAGTGGGACATAACCATATTCATCCAGAATAATCACTTCGGCTTTATTCAGTTTTTTCAGAAAAGCGGTCAGGGTACCGGCTACTTTGGCTTCCGACAGTTTATTCACCAGGGCGGCCGTTCGAAAGAATTTAACCGGGATTCCCTGTCGACAGGCGGCAACGCCGAGTGCGGTTGATAGCATAGTTTTGCCGGTTCCGGTGCCACCATAGAGAATCAGATTCTTCTTTTCGTGGATAAAGGCCAGGGATTTCAGGCCTTCTGGAGTCAGATCCGAAGGCAGGGTGATTTCATCAAAGCGATATCCTTCAAAGGTGTGAATCCCATAGAAACCGGCGCTGGTAACCAACTTTTGGGTGCGGGTGAGTTCCCGGTAATGGAGTTCATCACTAAGCAACTGATGCAGATATTCCTGGTGACTGCTGCCTTCGGTGGTTTGCGCCAACTCGGCCAGATTGCGACTCAGACGCAGTTTCCGGCAGCATTCAAAGATTTCTTTGTCGAGCATATCCGTCAGCCCCCTTTCCCTGAAGCAAGATATCATAGGCCGTCAGATTGGGCTGCATCGGGATCATTTTGGGAATGCCCGGAGCAAGGGTCATTGCAGGCAGCTCAGGTACATCCGAATACAACCGCCGGTAAAGACTCTCCAGACTATCGGCATCTCGCGCCTGATGAGCAATTGCATGGTTAACGGTATTTACGGCACTGTCAAAACCGGTGCGACTGGTCAACTCGGAAAGAACCTTGAGGATCTGTCCAACTTCGCTGCCTGAACAGGTGGCCAGATAGGTTTGCATGGTTTCCGGCATCAGCTCATAGATCCCAGTATATTTCAGGGCTCGGGGTCGCAGGGATAATTGTTTCAGATAGGGCAGCCAGTCCATCTGCTCTTGTTTGGTATCTCCGTAAAGACGCCGGTGGCGAACAATTTCACGAAAGTTTTCATCTTGAATAATCACCAGCGCTGAAGTTAAAACCAGATGAACCGGGCACTGGGCGTACTTTGGAGCCACCGAATAAGCATGCTGTCGTTTGTTCAGATAAATCCTGGCCCAGTTGTCGGCTTTGAGGGTTTGATGACCGGTGAGGTCAAACGCAATTCCGGGCAGTTTGTGGCAGGCCGTCAGATCAGCCTGAAACCGCTCCTCGATGGTTTCATCGTAGCGATAATGGTTCCGCCGGGCATCTTTCTCACACTCTGTCAGCAACTGCCGGTTATAATCCGACAGCGACAGAAAGCGGGGAACCGGTACCATGAAGTTGCGACGCTGATAGCCGACCTTGTTTTCGACGTTTCCTTTTTCATGGCCGGCCCCGGGATTCATGAAGACGGCTTTAAAATGGTAATGCTCCCGGAACCGTTCGAATTTGTCAGTCAGTTTTCGCCCGCCACCACGGATAATCTCGGTAACAATGACTTTCGTGTTATCAAACCAGAGTTCCCTTGGCACACAGCCAATGTGGCGGAATATGGCATCCAGCCCTTCCAGCAGGCATTCCATATTTTCCCCGTAGAACAGCTGCAGATAGCCTTTATTGCTGTATGGAAAAGAGACCTCCAGGTATTTTCCAGTCAGTTTTTGGCCATTTTCATAAAACTCAGCTGTACCAAAATCAACCTGCGCTTCTCCGGGTTGATGTACCAGTGGCAGATAGGCCTGTTTATTCTGCTTGAATATTTCCCGGTGTTTCACTGCGTAATAGCTGGCGACCGTCCGATAGGAGCAGTCAAAACCGGGAATTTCGGCCAGCAGGCGATGAAATACCCGTTTAGCTGTATGGCGCTGTTTGCGTGGGGCTGATTTGTCCTCAATCAGCCAGGAATCGATCATCTCCTTGTAGGGATCCAGTTTGGGACAGAATTGTTTCTCCAACGCCGGCTTTGGCGGCGGGCTGTTAAAATCAGTCTGATCAATGTATTTGCGTACCGTTCGCCAATCCAGGTGCAACGCTTCCGCAATCTGGGAAATATTTTCCCCTTTCTCATAAAAACGATTTCTGATATCATGTATCT
>NZ_JAXQGA010000058.1:0-2257 GCF_034438075.1 Acetobacterium sp. K1/6
CCGCTGCCCAGGCGTTCATGCCAACCTTCGGCAGTAAATTGAGAACAGAAAATTGTGGACGTCTAGGCCACAACGGATTTCCATCAGCTCCAGCAGATCACGCTGTTGTGTATCCGTAGTGGGAACAAGCAGAAACTCATCCAGGATCATCAGGGAACATTTTCTGAATTGATTGAGCAGATGATGGTATTTTCCTTGAATCCGTGCAGCTTCGAAAGCACAAAAGAGATCTGGTAAGCGAATATAGCGTGCTTTATAACCGGATTGGCAGGCATTTACCCCCAGTGCATTGGAAATATAGGTTTTGCCGCAACCGGTGGCGCCAACCAGAATGACGTTTTGCCCCTGGCGAATGTATTCGTTGCTTGCCAGACTTTCCAGCAGTTCGCGATTCAAATGACGATCCGGCAGATATTCGATATTTCCCAGAAAAGCTGCTGAATTATTAAATTTAGCTTCCTTGATGAGCCGTTTGATATTGTTGTTGTGTCGGGAATCATACTCCGCATCGACCATCAGAGCCAGACGTTCCTGAAATGACATGGAAAGATAGGTCATTTCATCTTCAAGCTGGTTCTGGTAACATTGGGCAAAAACGGGCAACCGCATGGTTTTCAGCTTTTTCAACGTATCATTATTCATCGCTGTCACCCCCGTAATAAGCCGGTCCCCTGACATAGGCATATTTGTTGATCTCATCCGGAGATGATTGTGATGTCGGTTGTTTTTTGTTTCTAGCGACCGAATCCTGTCCGGATTCCAGAATCAGTTTAATATTTTTGTAGCGGGGATTGGGAATGTATTCTAGTGCCGCCCCGCAAGCGCTTTCCAGTCGCTCGGCTGAATAGTGATCGGCCAGTTTTAAGAGAGACAAACAGCCTTTGTAGGCCTGTTCCTCCACCCGATAAGAGTCGAACATCTTTTGAACCACGGCTTTTGTCGATGGGCCAATATCGTCGGCCCATCTTAAAAATCGGGCCGAATCCCATTCACTGTAAAGTTGATGGTTGATCGGCATGTGGTCGACATTGGTTGAATACTGACCCCGTCGGCCATACAGCCGCCGATGGCTGCAAAGCCGGGTTCCCTTATAGAAAACTTCAATGATATTTCGGGTATAGCGGAGATCCACTTTTTTCCGGACGTATTCATAGGGGATCGAATAATATTGTTGATCGATTGAAACATGGTAGTTCAGCTGAACCGTGGCGGTTTTCCACTGGGCAAACTCAAAGGGAAATTTCGGAAGTGGCTGCATAAAGGGTAATTCTTCTTGTTGAAATACTGAATAACGGGAACCATCCTTTTTCTGAAAATCGGCATGATTGAATCGTTCCAGCTCTTTCAGTATGGCTCGATTCATTTCATGGATACTAAAAAATTGCCGGTTGCGGAGTTTTCCCATCACATGATTCGTCAGCAGACCAACCGAACCTTCCACCGCGGCTTTATCTTTGGGAGATAAGATCCGGGCCGGCAACAACCCGGTCTGATAATGATCAGCCAGTTCCTGATAGGCCCGATTGATGACGGGATCTTCATGCTTCTTATGACTCAGAATGCCTACCTTCAGGTTATCGGGAATGAGCAATCGGGTCGATGCACCAAAATAGTCATACATACTGATATGGGCATTGATCCAGTCTTCTTCCTTCATGGTCAGACAGGCTTTCGCATAGCAATACATGCTAAACGGCAGGGTTGCCACAAAGAGATAAACTTTACAGCTTGTTCCCGTGACCTGATCATAAAGCGGCAGGGGTGTTCCCGCCCAGTCAACCATGATTTTATCCCCGGGTTTATGGTGGATATGCATGGTGAGCCGGTTCTGATTGACATGCTCCTGATAAAGCTTGCAGAATTGAGAATACATATAAGGCGGTCTTTGGGTATGCCGACACGTGTCAAGATATTCTTCCCAGAGCAGCTTTAAGGTCACCCCATTTTTCAGCAGTTCCTTATGGATGTAATCATAATCCGGTAGTGTCATTACTGGGATCTGTGTTTCTTCCGGAAAGAGATGCTGATGCAGTTTTGATTCGTCAATGGCCTGAAGCTCCTGCTCATTAATCGGGTGGGCATCGCAGGCCTTTACCACCCTGGCTACTGTGTTTCGGGATACTTTTAACGTATCCGCAATTCTCCGCTGGCTGAATCCGTCAAGGCGGAGCTGTAAAATTTGTTTTTCTTTGGACATTAACATGTCCTCCTTTCGTAAGTATCACGGTTATCCCGTAGCTTCATTTTAATACTTACG
>NZ_JAXQGA010000059.1:0-2212 GCF_034438075.1 Acetobacterium sp. K1/6
GACATTTTTAGATGTCTGAGGCAACGGTTTTGAGTTTCAAAAAGTATTTAGTGTAACTTTTATGCAAAGTTGAGGATATAGAATTGCTGGATAGTTATGAGAGAAAAATGATATATTTTTTATCTAGATTTACATCTACTTGTGTGTTTGTACTGATTAACAAAACAATAATATTTCATAATTATAATATGGATTGTAAGCAAAATGATTATGAAAAATACGAAAGAGGAAAACATTGCTCATTAAGGATGTTATTAAGCCTGCCAGAATACTATTATAAAAATATAGTGGTATGTGGGAATGAACAAATACTAGATTATGATGAAATGGTAGATGAGTTGTTAGAACATTTAGTGTGTCTTGAAATGATTTACTACTATTATCCTTGTCGAAATCAAACAAAGGTTAACATGGATTCAAACACTGAATTTTATATGAATTACTTTAAGTCATATTATTTTGATTATCCGGAAATCAGTGCAGAAAAATACATTGATTTTTTTGAAGAAAATGCTGCAATATCTCAGAAAGTGTTTCAAGTAAAGAATATCAAAGAAACAATAATGGAAGCATTAGTCTTCCAAGAATTTGAAAAGAATTTATATAGTATTAGGGGAATTCAAAGATTCATTTGTAAAATACGTCACAAAGTAGATTTTAAAAAAGAAGGTATTTGGTTAACGTTTCCAATAAGTATTATTCAATTTTTATTTACTGTTAAAAATTTGAGATATGAAGAGTTCATAAAAAAATATGTATATAATATTACGGATAAGCGAAGTGTTCAATATTCAAGAATGATAGATGTGATTGCATCTGAAGATACAAGAATTGCATTAATAAGTAATAATAACATCTGTTTTCCAAGAAATTATTACTGGATTAATAGGTGGTATACTTATGTTTGGAAAAGTTATGAAATTAGCAAGAATAATGAAGATGGAAAAACTTATAAAAGTGATAAACATGAAAACGAAATCAAATCAGTGTTAGAAAAATATTTTGCAAAGGATAAAGTATATTCTGGCGTGTATTTAAAACGAAAAAAAGGTCAATACGCAGAAAAAGATTTTATAGTTGTATTCAATGATTATGTTATATCATTTGAAGCAAAATCAAAATTGTTACCTGCTCCATTTTTGGGAGTTGAGGATGGATTGGAAGATATAAAAATAAAATGTAATGAGGCAATCGAAAAAGCTATTCAACAAGGCAATGAAATAAAACAGGCGATAGCTGAAAAAAAAGCGTTTTTCTATGATACAAATGAAAAAGAAGGCAAAGTTGTATTAGATTTAAATGGTTATTCTGAAAAAAAATTTATACAAGTCGCTTTAATGTATGAAGAGTTTTTGAATGTAGAAACAAATATTGAACATATATATAAGGATAATATCAACTTTTGGCTTTCAGATGTTAAAACGTTGGATACTATTCTTCGGGATACATTTGGAAAAGGTGAGGGGCAAAAATTTATTAATTATATTAACAAGAGAATGAATGCTTATGGTCTAATAGATGTGCAATCAGGTGAAGAGTTAAAAATGTATCAAGCATATAAGACTTTTCCAGTATTCTTCGAAGAAAGACGTCCAGATATTGGGATTAAGGTTAGAATATAATTTGCTAAGAATTCAAGAAGATTCATTTCATAAATCAATTGTATAATTGTTGTATTCGTTGAATAATCTTAGTATAATTACTATCGTAATACAATTTCAAGTGTCTGTTTTGCAAGGAAAACACAGTGCGTTTGGAGAAAATGTATCGAATTTATTCGGGCTATAAAAAATTTCAAAGCCATAAATTATAGAACGAAAAATTTGAATAGAGAAATGAATATTTCGGTCTGAAGAACCAGCCTGTCCGGAAGAACCAAGGTTCGTTTCAACAGAACCGGATGCAAGTTTCACATGATTCGGCTTAGTCCAAACCATACCTTAACCATTATAATTACTTAAAACATGAAGCATTTTGCTCTGTCAAGGACAGAGCCGCAAAGCGGTGCGAAGCATCCTTGATTGAGCAGAATGCTTCATGTATACTCAAAGAATAATGGTGAATTTGGACTATTGGAACCAGTCCGGAATGATTGAAACGGAATTCCGGAAGCATTGGCACGAATTTCCGGTTCGGTGAATATTTCACGGTAATGATACCAACGATATTCAATTGGATACCGGTAGCACACACATTGATACCGTGGACGATT
>NZ_JAXQGA010000060.1:0-2162 GCF_034438075.1 Acetobacterium sp. K1/6
TGTCAATACCGTTTTAAAACTTCCCAAAATAAACGGTAAAAATTACCCATTAGCATCGTTCGATTCGTTTTCATATAGGCTGACATCATAAAAGCCAGCCTTTTTCTTTTCCCTAATCCGATAGCTGTCACCTTTGATATTGATCGTTGTGGAATGATGCAGCAGTCGATCCAGGATCGCCGTTGCAACGACATTATTTCCGAACACATCACCCCAACTACCGTAGGACTTGTTGGAAGTCAGAATGATTGAGCCTTTTTCATAGCGATTGGAAACAATCTGAAAAAAGTAATGAGCCACTTCATCATCCATGGCCGCATAGCCAACTTCATCAATAATCAGGATATTGGGTTTATTCAGTGTTTTAAGTTTGCGATGAATGCGCCCGGAAACAATATTTTCCTGAATCATTGAAATCAGTTCATGTGCACTGAGAAAATAAGCAGTATAGCCACTTTTGATCGCACAAACCGCCAGACCTACGGCCAGATGAGTTTTGCCAACGCCGGGCGGGCCCAAAAACACGACATTTTCGGAACGTTCCACAAAGGCGAGCGTTTTCAGTTCATTTACCTTACGCTGATTGGCACTGGGCTGGAAATCAAAGTCAAATGAATCGATGGCCTTGATATAGGGAAATTTTGCAAGTTTCAAGTTCGTCGTAGTTGTCCGTTCTCTTTTTGCATCAATTTCTGCCCAAAGCAGCTTGTCCAGAAACTCCAAATAGGATATACTATCCTTGGAAGCTTCTTCAGCATGGTGGTCATAAACGGCGGCCATATGCGTGAGATTCAGACGATCAAAAGCTTCCTTCAGGTGATGGGTTACCATATGGTCACCTCACTGACTAAAGAATCATAGACTGCGAGCGGTCTTTGATGCACTTTGGGCGATTGATCTGGAATCATAAGCGGTGCTTTGCGGGCTTTGGCTTTATGGTTTTGACTGTTCAATCCTTCAAAGTGCTTTTTCATTTTTTGAACCTGATGTTTTTGAGCCGGTTTCCGGTAACCTTCAATCAAAGCACCAGTTTCATCATAGATTTCAATCGTTCCATTTCTCAGATCCCGCACACCGACACGGTGACCAACAAAGCGGAAGGGAACGGAAAAATAATTGGACTGATAACTGATCATACAATCATTCATGACCTTCCTGCTGACCAGATCCACAGAAAGAAACGGTTCGGTATTAACGGGTTTCAGCTGTTCTTCCTTCAGTCTATCACGGGGAATTTTGTGAATTGTCTGATGAAGCCTGACGTTACATTTCGTATCCAGCCAGAGTCGAGCCTGTTCATTGAGGTCAGTTAGATCGGAAAAGCTTTTGACTCTGGGCCAGAAGTTGCCGCGTACATATCGGACCCCGCGTTCCACCTTGCCCTTGGAACGGGGCAGATAAGGCCGATGCCGAACCGGAATAAAATGGTGATGCTCGGCAAATCGCAAAAACCGCTGATTCCATTTATCGTTGCCGGTTTTGTGACTGTGGGCAACAACAGTTTTCATATTGTCATACAGAATGCTCTCTGTTACACCACCAAAATAGGCAAATGCCCGTTCATGGCAACCGATTAATGTGTCAAATTTCGAACTCTCCGTAAACTCAAGATAATAATTTCTGGAATGCCCTAAAACCATGATGAAGGCATACAATTTTTTGAGCTTTCCATCGGGCATCGTGACAACGAATTCTCCCCAGTCAACCTGGGCCTGTTTGCCAGGGGGCGTTTCATAGCGGATTGATGCTTTGGCTAACACTTTTTCGCGATATGGTTTCATGAATTCCCGAAGAATCGTCATTTTCCCCTGGTACCCGTCGGCTGCAATTTCATCAAAAATCACAGCGGCATTGACACAGCCTTCATTCATTCGTTCCAGGATATAATCTTTAAACGGATCAAGCTTTCCTTGCCGAAACTGACGTTTCCGATATGCTGGCGGTTCGTTGTGCTTAAGCCAGTTGCTGACCGTTTTTCGATCAACACCCATTTCTCTGGAAATCTGCATGATTGACATTCCCTTGTTCTTTAAACATTTGATCATGTAATACTCCTCAATTGTAATCATTCGGTTGTCCTCCTTATCTTTAAGAAGAAACATACCGTGTTTTTGGGGAATTTTCAACCGTTTATTATGGGTATTTTAACACCGATTTTGACA
>NZ_JAXQGA010000061.1:0-2150 GCF_034438075.1 Acetobacterium sp. K1/6
ATGTGAACTTTGCATCTAGGTTACACTAAGTCATAAAAAACTGTGTGAGAAAGTCTCAAAACCCCAGTAAAATCAAGGAAATTCACTTGCAAAACGTAGAAAAAAGTAGTATAATTTTAGTGTAACAGTTACACTAAAGGAGGCTGCTCATGTACTACGATTACACAGTCAAAATCCCTTTGGTTAGGGGCAAGATAATCACCAAGAAAAAGGGCGATTCAACTTATGTCCTTTTTCAATACGGCCAACAATACAATGTCGAAAAGAAATATGCCATACCCCAACGTACCATCATCGGAAAGATTCATTCAGATAATCATGATGTCATGTATCCGAACGAGAAATTTCAAGATTACTTTCCGGAGGTTACCCTTCCAGAAGAACTGCCGGATTCTTATCGAAGCTGCGCTTTGAAGATTGGTTCATATGCGGTAATCCAAAAGGTTCTCCAAGAATATAAGTTAGAGAATCTTCTGAATACATGGTTTCCAAAAGACTGTGGATTACTACTCGATCTAATGGCATATCTGATTGTTGATGAAGAAAATGCAGGCCAGTACTATCCTGATTTTGCATTTAACCACCCACTGTTTTCGGAGGGAATGAGGATATACAGCGATTCAAAAGTAAGCCGGTTCCTTAAATCAGTTACTCGGGAACAGATTATTGGCTTCCTAAATGACTGGAACAAAAAACGTGATCATAAACAATGCATTTACATTTCGTATGATTCAACAAACAAGAACTGCCAAGCCGGTGATATTGATCTTATAGAATACGGCAAAGCGAAGGATGAAAAAGGACTTCCAGTGTTTAATCTTGCATTAGCATTTGATAAGACCAACCGAGTTCCGCTATTTTATGAGGAATATCCAGGTTCAATAACCGATGTTTCCCAGTTTGAGTATATGGTAGACAAGGTGAAAGAGTACAATTATAAATCGGTCGGTTTTATTCTGGACAGAGGATATTTCAGCAAAGCCAATATAAAATACATGGAAGATAATGGTTACTCCTTCATCATCATGGTTAAAGGCCGTAAAAATCTCGTATCTGAGCTGATAACAGCGAACCGAAATACATTTGAAACTGATCGTGAGTGTGCTATCCGTTCATACAGAGTTTATGGAAAAACAGTTTTAGCTAAGTTGTATGAGGACGATAATACTCTTAGATATTTCCATTTATACTTCAACCCTTCCAAACAGGCTGCTGAGAGAGAACAGCTGGAGCAACTGATTGAAAGACTTGGATTGTATTTGGAAAAACATATTGGAAAAGATATCACACTTGGGAACGTATATCACGAATATTTTGACCTTCGCTATAACAACAAGCATGCGCTTGTCTCGTATACAGAAAAAAAGGATGTCGTTCGGAAAAAGTTGGAGCAATGCGGTTATTTCTGCATTATCACCTCTACTGAAATGACTGTATCACAGGCACTTATCCATTACAAAGGTCGGGATATCTCTGAAAAACTATTCAGCACGGACAAATCGTTTATTGGGTCTAAAAGCAACCGGGTTCACACTTCCGAATCATTGTCTGCAAAGCTGTTTATCGAATTTATTGCACTGATTGTCCGTAACAGAATCTACAACCTCTTGAAGGAAACGATGCTTCGATTAGATACAAAACCGAATTATATGACGGTGCCTGCGGCGCTTCGCGAACTGGAAAAAATCGAAATGGTTAGACGGAGTAAAGACCATTATCGGCTTGATCACGCCGTAACCAAACGGCAGAAGGTTATTCTAAGTTCATTCGGCATGGACGAGAATAATATTCGTGATATTGCAAGCGGAATCGGCAATCTATTGTCGAAGAACCAGTCGCTGATGACAAATACAGATAGCCAGAATGAGGAGGAATACGACGATGGCGCGGACGAAATCGATAACTTCGATTGAAACTGAAATTACAAGAATAAATAGTGAGCTAACAAAACTTCAAGAAAAACAGGAGGCTCTATCGGACAGATTGTTGGAACTTCAAAAGCAAAAGAAGGAACACGAGGCCAAACAAGTAATGGAGGCTTTCCAAAAAAGTGGCAAAAGCTTGCAGGAGCTGATGACATTTTTAGATGTCTGAGGCAACGGTTTTGAGTTTCAAAAAGTATTTAGTGTAACTTTTATGCAAAGTTGAGG
>NZ_JAXQGA010000062.1:0-1878 GCF_034438075.1 Acetobacterium sp. K1/6
AAAAAAAAAATTTCGCTTCAAAGTGTGCCACTGATATCGGTTCAAGTTGTGCCAGTATAATTGGAACATAATTTCCGAAGTATATCGGTCGAACTTGTGCCACTCCAAGAATGATTTCTATCTTATTTCTGTATACACTAATCACTACAGAAATATGGCTGCCAAAAGGATAGAAATTATGGACATACGTCAATTACTACTATTAAAGATCAAAGGAGAGAGTAATCGTTCCTGCTCTAAAATCTTAAGTATTCATCGCAATACTATTGATCCCTACGTTAGGCTATTAAATGCCTGTGAACTTAGCTATACTGAGCTGTTGGATTTTTCTGATGTGGATTTATTAGAACTATTTCCAATTAGCTCCAACTCGGATACTGATCGTTATCAGCAACTGAGTCAATACTTTCCTTATTTTAAAAAGGAACTGCTTCGACCAGGAGCAACACGAGAAGTTTTATGGCGAAATTATTTACAAAAACATCCTGAAGGCTATCGGTATACTCAATTTAATCAGCACCTTAACACTTGGTTTAATCAGATAAAAGTGAGTGGTAAACTTGAGCACAAGGCTGGCGACAAGCTTTATATTGATTATACAGGTAAAAAACTAGAAATAGTCGATAAGCAAACGGGTGAAGTGACACCAGTTGAGGTTTTTGTAGGTATACTTCCTTGTAGCCATTATACTTACGTGGAGGCCAGCCTGAGTCAAAAACGGGAAGATTTCGTACAATCGATCAATAAGTGTTTGAGCTTTTACGGGGGCAGTCCTAAAGCCATTGTGCCCGACAATTTAAAATCGGCAGTCACAAAAGCTTCTAAGTATGAGCCGATATTGAATAAATCTCTGAAGAGTTTAGGACTCCATTACTCCAGTGTCATTAATCCCACACGCTGCTATTCCCCACAAGACAAGGCATTGGTTGAAGGTGCTGTAAAGTTGGTATATCAGCGTATTTTTTATCCCATTCGGGATATGATATTTTTCAGCTTAGAGGATCTCAATAAACAAATACAAATTGAGCTTGAAAAGTACAATAAGAGCTTGATGAGCAAAACTGAGACATCGAGAGTCAAACAGTTTTTAGATATAGAGAAGCATTATCTGCAGGCTTTACCACCCAATGAGTATCAGCTTAAAAATTACAAGAAAGCTAAGGTTTAGAAAATGAGCAACGTGAGCTTGTGGGATGACAAAACCTATTACAGCGTGCCTTACAGGTATATCGGCAAGCAGATAGAAATGCAATACGATCAAACAGGTGTTGAGATATATTATAACAGCCAGCGGATAGCCTCACACAAAAGATGCTTTAAAAAAGGGACTTATATCACTGTAAAAGAGCATATGAGCAGTACTCATCAATTTTACTCAGATTGGTCGCCGGAATACTTCGAAAAACAGGCATTGAAAATAGGAGAAGAAACTAAAAAATATGTATCCGCATTAATCGAGCAACAAGCTTATCCTGAGACTGCTTACAAACAATCCTTGGGCATCATCAACCTAAAGAAAGAGTATCCACAGCATAGAATAGAACTGGCGTGCAGAATGGCTTTTAATCATGATCGCTACAGTTACAGAACCATATTACGCATTCTAAAAAACAATATGGATCTTGAATTAAAAAACACCGAGATACAGCTAACAATCCCTGTACATAGCAATTTAAGAGAGAATTTTTGTTGAATAAATAAATAAATAAATAAAACAGACCAAATGAATCACCAAACAAGTATTGAGAAAATGAAGCAAATGCGCTTAACAGCCATGGCCGAAACCTATTACAACTCCCTGCAAACGGGAATGTATAAAGATTATACAATCGATCAATTTATTGCATTATTGGTCGATCAGGAATGGGAACACAGGCA
>NZ_JAXQGA010000063.1:0-1813 GCF_034438075.1 Acetobacterium sp. K1/6
TTGATTTTACTGGGGTTTTGAGACTTTCTCACACAGTTTTTTATGACTTAGTGTAACCTAGATGCAAAGTTCACATATATATTTGTTCGTCATTATAGATTTTTCAATATCCAAAAAAAAATTAATTTCATCCATTATATATCTCCAATTTAAATGCTCCCACTATTTTGTTTATATGTTCCAAATTCGTAGTTAGTCAACACAACTATTTCTACATTTTCAATCGTCTAAATGCCTTATGTATCGCGATTTCCAAATCTTGTTTTAAAGGATTTGTTATCTCATCTATATCAGGGAAACACACGACGTTTGAAAAATATATGCTGTACTTATTTTTTACATTTATGTAATTCAGTATCTCTGAAGCAGAAATAATCCCTTCTTCTCCCAGAGAAAAAATTATAGAATCATGTTCAAATGGAGCTTTTCTCATATCATGATATGCCACATTATTTTCGACTGTTTGATCTCCAGGAAAACGTTTTGGACACACTTTTTTAAAAATTTCATTGTCTATTATATTCTTATATTTATCGCATTCATTATAGGTTTCTTCTAATAATATTCTTGCAATCTCCTCTTGATTTTTCTTTCTTCTATTATCTCTTTTGTCAATAATTTCATAAGTCAAAATATATAAGATCACAAATATCAAAATGTTCCATAAATCCAAGTTAATATTATTGAACGGTATATTTATTATATCTGAAATGTTTATCACATCTAAAATAAATACAAGTAACAATACTATAATTACAATATTTCTATTTCTGCGTAAATTACGTTTCATAAATCTCCTTTTCTACAGAATAAATAAATTTCTTATCAACATAAATCAATTCCTAAGCCCAAATGGCATCCACTATTGCATATATTTCCCTTATCACAACTAGCACATTTTTCTTTGTTGTTACTTCGAAACTTTTCAAACATTTCGCTATCCCATGCTTCTTGTATGGATGCTGGCTTTAATTCAACTTTATATTGTCCTGTTTGATTATCAAATGAACAAGGATATGCCGCAAGTTCACTATCTATATACATAGAAAATCTTGCCGCTTCACATGCATCAATTGATTGAAAACTAATTTTCTCTTCATAATTACATAATGCAGGAGTGAAGCAAGTGTCAAATCCAATTTTAAATGGATATTTATTATTTAGCACAAGATTCATAAATTTTTTAAACCGGTCATCAACTTTCACTGTCTTCTCTTCAACGCCTAACCCTACTGGTTTATATAGAATAAATATAATTGCACTTATCCCTTTTGACCAAATATTATTTTCCAATCTATAAATTGCCTCTTCAATGGTTTTATCCGATATAATAAAATGAATATTCGTAATACATCCAGCCTTTATAAGTCTTTCTATGGCTTCACATGTTATATAATTACTTTCTTTATCTCTTTCTAATCTTGAATAATAAGAGACAGCAACTGCCCCACAATATTTTTTAATTAAGTTTATTTCTTCATCTGATAGCAGGTATCCGCTTGTCGTCAAATTGGGAATTATTTCATTATACCTCGTAACTTCTAAAATATCAGCAAAATCTTTATGTTTATTTGGATCTCCAGCTCCACCTAATGCAACCTGAAACACCTTATCTTTACATTGACTAACAATCCACTCATAGCCATCTAATGACATGTCTGGTTTACACGAAGATATTGCATTTTGATAACAATCAATTCCGGCATTTTTACATATACCTGTTTTTCCCGATATACTATAATGTTCACAAATAGTTGGACACAAAATCCAGAAAATAAGATAAACTATACACATGAGTAAAAAACGACGAACC
>NZ_JAXQGA010000064.1:0-1693 GCF_034438075.1 Acetobacterium sp. K1/6
CACTATGTGTTAAGATAGTTGTCAGGTGATTGAATTTACTATATTATAGTAAATATATAAAAGGATAGGAGTATCACATGACACAATATAGCGATGAATTCAAAGAACATATTATACAGCAGATGTTGCCGCCGATCAGCAAATCAGTTCGTCAGCTGCATAATGAAACCGGTGTTTCAGAGCAGACACTTTTCAAGTGGAAGAAGCAGGCAAAAGCGTCCGGAATGGCAGCACCATCGGGAACAGGAACTTCAGAAGACTGGTCCAGTGAGGATAAATTTCTGATCGTCCTGGAAACAGCCCGTATGAATCAGGCTGAGCTGGCTGAATATAGCCGTGAAAAAGGCCTTTATGTTGAACAAATCGAAGCCTGGCGTGATGCCTGCATCAATGCCAATGGGAGTGTTGCCAATGAATCAAAGAGACTTAAAAAAGATCTAAGCGAATCAAAAAAACAGGTGACCCAACTCAATCGCGAACTGAAGCGAAAGGAAGCAGCATTGGCTGAAACAGCAGCATTACTGGTGCTCAGAAAAAAGGCACAAGCGATCTGGGGGGAGCCCGAGGACGAATGATCCCAACCTCAGATCGCAAAATCGCTGCTGCTTTAATCGAAGAAGCCATTCAAAACGGAGCCCGCCAATTTATGGCATGCCGTGAGCTGAATATCAGCGAACGTACTTTTTCACGCTGGAAAAATCCGGCAACACCGCTGGAAGATCAGCGTCCCGTTGCGATTCGGCCAACTCCCTCCAATAAACTGACACCAGCAGAACGGAAAGAGATAATAAAAGTCGTGAATTCGAAAAAATATCAGAGTCTGCCACCCAGTCAGATTGTTCCCCGTCTGGCAGATGAGGAGGGGCGCTATATTGCATCCGAATCTTCCATATACCGTGTGATGAAAGAAGCCGGCATGAATAATCATCGGGGTCGTTCATCAAAACCTCAGAAGCGCACGATCACAAGCCACAAAGCAACAGGGCCGAATCAGGTCTGGATGTGGGATATCACGTGGCTGCCGGGTCCGGTAAAGGGTTTTCACTATTATCTTTATCTGATTCTGGATCTTTACAGTCGAAAGATCGTTGGCTGGGAAATCTGGCCGGAAGAATCCGCACAAAATGCCAGCATACTTGTTCGAAAAGCAGCGCTTTCAGAAACGATTTCAACCGCTAAACAGCCGCTGGTTCTGCATTCCGATAACGGTAGTCCGATGAAAGGAGCTTCGTTGATGGAAACCCTTCAGAAACTGGGAATTGTTTCATCCAAAAGCAGACCGAGAGTCAGTAATGACAATCCCTATGCCGAATCCATCTTCAAAACCTGCAAATATCGCCCTGATTACCCTTACAAGGGCTTTAAATCAATCCCGGAAGCAAGACAATGGGTTCTGGAATTTACGCATTACTATAATTTTGAACACTGCCACAGTGGGCTTAATTTCCTGACCCCAAATCAGCGGCATACCGGAATGGATAAAGAGATTTTTTCAAACCGCACAGCTGTTTATGAGGCCGCACGGCAGAATAATCCAAACCGCTGGACTAAAAATATTCGCAAGTGGGCTCTGGAAAACGAAGTATGGTTAAATCCTGAAAAAGATGAATCAAATGAAACAAATGAAACCAATGAAACCAATAAGTCAGTCGGTTAATTCAAGAAAAACCGCCAACTATCTTGACAACTACCG
>NZ_JAXQGA010000065.1:0-1683 GCF_034438075.1 Acetobacterium sp. K1/6
ATATTGGTTCTCCTTCATTTTATGGATTTAGTTTATATGACCTTAGTAAATCTGTCCAGTTAAGTATAGCCTATCCAATATTTAAAAATAGCAGGATATCAAGCAACGACACCTTACATACTAGAAATAGCAAGAGGTACTGTTGAAGTTGATGTTTATATTGAAACCCCAAATGAATTAGTAAAACAAATATTGTGCGAATGCAAATATTGGAACACACCTGTGACAAAAGAAAAGGTACATGCTTTTAGAACTGTTGTTTATGACTCTGGAGCGGAATTAGGCATTATGATATCTAAAAATGGGTATCAATCTGGAGCTATTGATGCAGCAAAATATTCAAATATTCGACTTGAAACTTGGGAAAGCTTTCTGAATATTATTATGCATAGATGGATTGACAATCGGTTATGGACGGTCAAAAAAATGGCAGCGCGTGTTATGAGTTTTGATGATGTTTACGATTATGAATGTGAAAAGTTAACGATTCAAGAGTCTATAATCTATCGACATATTTGTAATAATATGAGGAAAGTTACGAGTCAATCATGTTTTGTAACGAAGTCTAAATTAATGAATGATAATTTTTATATTGAGGGAACTCCAATTAATTCTATTTATTCTGATATTGAAGAATATTTAAATAAATTGTATCAAAAACTTTCTGATGCATTAGAAATACTTGAAAAATTGAGTGTGAAACCCAATAAACCCGATCGTTATATATCAACAATGAAAGCGTATATGGATAATGAATAAAAAAAATTCTATGAAGCAAAATTATGTCAATTGGTATAACAATGTAAGAATTCATTCAAAATTGGTTATTTGACCATCGATTTAGTGTTTTTAATGTGCGATAGTTTGAGTTAAAAAGAAAAGCGGAGAAAAATGCTTAAATTTAGGAATGCTTTGATGGATAAAATTATTCAAGTCACATTTGGACAATCACGTTCAAAACAATATAAAAAAACAGTTCAGCTCGCTAAAGAAATTCCTCATTATTGTGAAAAAAACAAGCTCCATTCTTTTTTTATCGATACAGTAGATGAATATTTTATGAATCAAGATGAGATAAACAAGATTATTGAAATTGTTCGCAATTGGAAAGGTTCATCTGTGCTGCTTTATGGGAAAGAATATAAATGTTATCTTGATTTTTGTGAATTTATTACTGAATTAAAAAAACATGCTGGTAAGTATAGTGTTCTAGTGAATAGCGGAAGTGATGTATCAATGGGGGATGTGACAATCGAAAAATTGCCTATGCCAGTGGTCTTATATCCATCTCATTGTGGTGCTTTTTTTGCCTTTTCTGATGATGTCGGAGAAGATTTTTATTTTTGTGAATGTGAAAGAAAAGCAATTGAGAATTACATTAAATTAAGAATTCAGAAACCACTTCAAAATCGTAGCACCAGTGATCCATGGACATATTCACTTGGCGCTGATGCATTTCCACCTATGGTTGCTGAGGTTTCTAAAAAATGGCAAGGTGATATACACACGCATATTAAATATAAGGAAAACTTGTGTTTTCGATGCAATAAAAAAGTCCCTAAAAAAACTTATTGTCATCCGATGTATGGAGGAAAGTTTCAACAGCTGAATATTTCACGGTAATGATACCAACGATATTCAATTGGATACCGGTAGCACACACATTGATACCGTGGACGATTC
>NZ_JAXQGA010000066.1:0-1646 GCF_034438075.1 Acetobacterium sp. K1/6
ATTGAGATTGCACAAGAGGCTACCCCACAGGACATCCGTGAGATAGCAAAGAAATTGGGTTTAACGGAAGATGATCTGGATTTATACGGTAAGTATAAAGCAAAGGTTGACTATAACCTGTTAAAGAAATCAACGGGCAAAAAAGCACGGTTGATCTTAACTACCGCCATTAATCCAACACCAGCCGGTGAAGGAAAAACGACCACCACAATCGGGGTTGCCGATGGTTTATCACGAATTGGCAAGAACACCCTGGTGGCTTTAAGAGAACCATCATTAGGACCTGTATTCGGTGTTAAAGGCGGAGCCGCCGGCGGTGGATATGCCCAAGTTGTCCCGATGGAAGATATCAACCTTCATTTTACCGGAGACTTCCATGCGATCGGAGCAGCGAATAACTTATTGGCCGCAATGCTTGATAATCACATCAAACAAGGTAATGAACTGAAAATTGATGCTAAAAAAATTACCTGGCGACGTTGTGTTGACATGAATGACCGTCAGCTGCGAAACATCGTTGATGGTTTAGGTGGATCGGGAGACGGTGTTGTCCGTGAAGATGGATTTGATATTACCGTTGCCTCTGAAGTTATGGCGGCCTTTTGTTTAGCAAGTGATATTTCTGATTTAAAAGAACGACTCGGCCGCATTATTGTTGGCTACAGCTTTGCTGGAGATCCCATTACGGCAAGTCAATTAAAAGCGAATGGTGCGATGGCAGCCTTGTTAAAAGATGCCTTAAAACCAAACCTGGTACAAACATTAGAAGGCACACCGGCCTTTATTCATGGGGGACCATTTGCCAATATCGCCCACGGTTGTAACTCCGTGATTGCCACTCGTATGGCGATGCATTTTGCTGATTATGTGGTTACCGAAGGTGGCTTCGGCGCTGACCTTGGGGCTGAAAAATTCCTCGATATCAAATGCCGGATGGCCAACTTAAAACCAGATGCGGTTATTATTGTAGCCACAGTTCGAGCTCTTAAATACAATGGTGGAGTACCCAAAGCCGATTTAAATAACGAAAACCTGGAGGCTTTAAAAGCCGGTCTGCCAAATTTATTAAAACATGTTGAAAACATCACCCAGGTCTTTAAATTGCCAGCCGTGGTTGCGATCAACGAATTCCCACTGGATACCCCAGCCGAGTTAGCCTTAGTAAAAGACGAATGCCAGAAACTTGGCGTTAACGTGGCGATTTCCCAGGTATGGGCAAAAGGTGGCGAGGGCGGCGAAGAGCTGGCCCGGGAAGTTGTTCGTCTCATTGACGAAAGCGAAGGCACCTTCGAATACTGCTATGAACTGGATATGCCAATCAAAGAAAAAATCGAAGCGATTGCGACCCGTATTTATGGTGCCGATGGTGTAGACTTTACCCCAATCGCGACCAAAGAAATGGAACGCTTAACGGCTCTCGGCTTTGACAAGGTGCCAATCTGTATGGCGAAAACCCAGTACTCCTTAACCGATGACGCCACCAAACTGGGCCGTCCAACCGGATTTAGAGTAACGGTTCGACAGGTTAATATTTCCGCCGGAGCGGGATTCATTATTGCCCTGACCGGCGAAATCATGAAAATGCCCGGGTTACCAAAAGTACCTGCCGCAGAAAAAATTGATGTTGATGAAAACGGCGTAATTGC
>NZ_JAXQGA010000067.1:0-1613 GCF_034438075.1 Acetobacterium sp. K1/6
TGAATATTTCACGGTAATGATACCAACGATATTCAATTGGATACCGGTAGCACACACATTGATACCGTGGACGATTCACAAATCAATACTGGCTATTCATGGAATGATACTGCTGCCTTATAATGTATATCAGGGAATAAATATCCAATATTCCTTAATACATTATAAAGGAGGACATAAATATGTCCAGAAAAATTGCCGTGAAGCTCATTATGGAATTGCGTGCTAATGGGCTTTCGCAATCATCAATCGCACGCAGCCGACACATGTCAAAAACTTCTGTTAATGAAGTTTTCCGTATTGCTGAAGAACAGCATCTTTCTTATGATGAGATCAAAGACCGGTCTTCAGACGAAGTCTATCATCTGTTCTTTCCGCATAAACATGCTGAAGAAACCGTTTATGCGCTGCCGGATTATGACTATGTTCATAATGAGTTGACCAAAGTGGGCGTCACCCTCAAAATTCTCTGGCAAGAGTATCGGGATCAATGCACTGCCACGTCACATCTCAACGTTGGTTATACGAAATTCTGTAATGGTTATCGCGATGAAGTGGCGCGTAAAAAGCTAACCAATCATCTGACCCATAAGCCGGGTGTGATCGCCGAAGTTGACTGGAGTGGCAAAACCCAAAAGCTGATTGACCAGGTGACCGGTGATGAGATAAAAGTTTATCTCTTTGTTGGCACCTTGCCTTACAGCCAGTATACCTATGTTGAACCATGTTTAGATATGAAACAAAATACCTGGCTCAATTGTCATGTGCACATGTATGAATACTTTGGTGGTTCAACGGTTCGCACGGTTTGTGATAATCTCAAGACGGGTGTTGTTACGCATCCCAGGGAAGGTGACATCATTCTCACTGAAGCTTATGAAGCTTTGGGTGATCACTATTGCACGGCTATTATGCCCGCCCCGGTGCGAAAACCAAAAGCAAAGGCTTCGGTTGAAGGCAGCGTTGGTAAACTCGCCACGGCGGTGATTGCCAAACTTCGAAATAATGTCTACTACACCCTTGCCGACTTGAGAGTCGATGTCCTGGCGGCTCTCAAAGTGTTTAATGACCGGCCTTTCCAGAAACGGCAAGGCAGTCGTACTGAAATCCACGACACCATTGAGCGCACCTGTTTGAGACCATTACCGGTGCATCCCTATGAGCCAGTTACCTGGTTTTACAACAATAAAATCTATTCGGATTGTCATATCGTTTTTGAAAAGAATCATTATTCCTGTCCTTATCAGTTTGCGGGTAAAAAAGCCGATTTACGTGTCGGTGATTCATTTATTGAGATTTATTGCCACAATGAGCGGATTGCCAGTCATCATCGTTTCCCATACTATACCATTGATGGTTGGTCGACTCATGATGAAGATTTGCCTGAAAGTTTTAAACAGGCGGAATGGAATCAGGAACGTTTTATGAAAGAAGCACAGAGCATCGGTGCTTCAACTTTGGCGGTGATTCAGCTGATTTTCGAAAATACCCGGCTCCCGGAAAGAGCTTTTAATCCGTCAAAGTCGGTACTGAAACTGGCTAAAAAATATTCGGCGGTACGGCTTGAAAATGCCTGCGAAATGGCCCTCAAAACGCTTCGTTCGCCGAGATAC
>NZ_JAXQGA010000068.1:0-1454 GCF_034438075.1 Acetobacterium sp. K1/6
CGGGCGAGTCACTGCCCCTTCGTGTTGACTTCATTCACAGGGTGGAGTTCGAAGAGGTGTCCGGGCATCGGGTTCTTATCAAGAGGGGACCGGGAAATCGGGGTCCTACGGAATGTGGAACCACCCACGAGGCCACGTCTGGAATGTCTTCGTGAGACCGGCCTCATCCTGAGGTGCGACCGGAAGGTCGGGAACCCCTTCCAGACAAAGCAGGGGAGTCGACCCTCCTGTCCAGATCAGGAGGGGAGAAAGGGCTCAGAGGAGGGGGTGCCGGAAAACCTCGGTGTTCCTCTCGAGGGAGACCGGGATTTCGGGGAACTTTGTGGGTCGCATCAAGGGTGCCAAGTGCCCTTTCGACCTCCAATTCCTAACGTGGGACTTCTCCTGAGGCGCTGTAGCGGGAAAGGGCTTCATCTTGCGATGACGGGGGAGCCACGTGGTTTTTCTCGAGTTACGGCGGGATTCTCGAGTTACGACGGGGAATTCAGGATGCCTCTTGTGTTGGCCCAGGCAAGTCCAATCTTCCATTCGAGTTGCGAAGGAAAGCTGGGGATTGCTCTCGAGTGACTGCAGGGCCAATAGACCTCATCTAGGCTTGTGTCCAGAAGCCAATGTTCCTCTCCAGGGGCGACAGGGATCTCGGGGTTGCATTCCAGACGCACCCGGGGAGACAGGCATTCATCTCGAGTGGAAGCAAAGAACCCCGCTCTGCTCTCGAGTCGCGACGGGTATCTCTTGGAGCTCACTGGGTGGACTCAAGGGAGTCAAGCCTCCTGAGGCGTTTGGAGAGAGGTCGCGAGATTGGTCTCTAGGCCATGCAGGAGACGAAGGCCCTCCTCTCTCGATGACGGGGGAATCTCGGGGTTGTTCTCGAGCGGCGGCCCCAGTGTGCGGTTTCTCACGAGGTACGACGGCGAGGTCAGTGAGCCTCTCGTGGGGCGCCAGGGAAGTCGGGTCTCCATGCGAGTGGCGAGGGGGAGCGCGTCATTGCTCCCGAGCCATGGGAGGGGACTCTGGCCTCGAGACGTGTTGAAGAAGGTCTCTCGAGGTCTTTCCCGGGTTGAGGCAGGAAACCCTGGGTTCCCTCGACTTGTGCAGGTGACCTCAGGGGGCTTCTCATGGTGGCTCTGAGAAGCCAGGGAAACTGGAGGTGGGAGGGGCCTCTCGGGACTCCACTGGGTTTGGTGCATTGGAAGAGGGCCTCATCTCCAGTTGAGGCAGGAACCGCAGGGTACCTCTGATTTCAGACTCCGATCGCAGGGTCCCTGCAGACTGGGGACAGGAGAGTCAGGCCTCGTCTTGGGTTGAGGCATGGAACTCCGCTTGCCTCTCGAGATGTCCCCGGGGAGAGAGGCCGCTTGTCGAGCTGTATTTGGAACCTGGGGTTTTTTCCGAACGATGCACGGAAAAACTGCCCCTTCGTGTTGACTTCATTCACAGGGTGGAGTTCGGAG
>NZ_JAXQGA010000069.1:0-1359 GCF_034438075.1 Acetobacterium sp. K1/6
TGGAGTATTATCATAAAAGTGCAGTCCCAAATTGCAAGGAAATGAGGTAAAATAAAAATAAAAAGGACTGACTAGTGATGAAAAAAGTATATAGTGCCGAAGAACGCTATGAAGCGTTAAAATTGGCAAATGAGATCGGCAACAAAGCAGCTGCAGAGCGGTTAGGTATAAAGCTCGATACCTTGTACACGTGGATCAGCAAAGCTAAAACCGGAAAGGTTGGTTTTTGTGATAATCCAGGGAATACCCCAATAACAGATCCCAATCGTTTAAAACAGCTCGAAAAAGAGCTTCGGGAAGCCAGAGAAGAAATTGAAATTCTTCAGGATGCGCTTGGTTTTTTTGTCAAGCGCCGAAAGAAATAGCAAAACAGCAGCGTATGTCATATATTGCCGACCGTCGTGACCGTTGGCCGGTTGCCCTGCTCTGTCGTACGCTTGGTGTCAGCGAATCGGGTTACTATAAATTTCTGCGATCAAAAAGCAAACCGGATAAGCACGCAAATCTTTTGGCGCAAATCTATGAATTAATTCAGGAAGACGAAGAAAACGCCAATTATGGTGTTCGACGTATTTATGATTATCTTCGATTAAATCGGGACTATCTTGGGAGTTTAAGGACAATCTACCGCATCTGCAAAGAAAATAATCTGATGATCCGCATGAAGCGTAAACCTAATGGGATCACGAAAGCCGATGCCGAAGCGCAAAAGTCCGAAAACCTCATCAAACAGAATTTCACAGCGGAAGCGCCGAATCAAAAATGGCTTACTGATATTACGGAAATCCCCTGTAAAGATGGAAAACTTTATCTGGCACCCATTTTTGATTGTTATGACGGCAGTATCCGGGGCTTCAGGATGGATGACAACATGCGGGCAGACCTTTGTGTTGAAGCGTTTCAAAACGCCTGCAGAGATGATGGTGCCGAAGGAATGATCCTTCATTCCGATCGGGGCACGCAGTTTACCAGCCAACGATTTCGGAAGGCATTAAAAAAAGCAAATGCCATCCAGAGTATGAGTGGTACCGGTCGCTGCTACGATAATGCCCGGATGGAAAGTTTTTTCGCAACGCTGAAAAAAGAGAAGCTCTATAAAATTAATACCAAAAGTATGCCCATGGTTGAAGTCAAAACGATTGTTTACCGCTATATCCATTATTACAATCGACGACGAATTTACAGTACAAATAATGGCTATCCACCGCTGGTTTATCGGGGGCTTTGTATCGACAATCACCAGCTCGCTGCATAGCATTTAAAGTTTTGATGATTGTTACCGGCGATGATGGCTGGCTATTCTATAGGGGCTTGGAAAATTCCTTGCGCGTTTTGACTGAACTATTATTGACAATTCCA
>NZ_JAXQGA010000070.1:0-1308 GCF_034438075.1 Acetobacterium sp. K1/6
GGAAAATTTTTGTTTTTCGGTTTCTGGGACGGGAATAAGGCGGGTAGCTTCCTGGCGATCGTAAACCATTTTCACGGCTTTACTACCCAGACGCTTGGCGATAATGGGTCGAAAACCCTCCCGCAACATGGGTTTAAATACCATGAATTCATCAGGGTTGACAGTCCCTTGGACTATGGTTTCCCCTAAGCCATAGGCGGCGGTAATGATGACGGCATTTTTGAATCCGGTTTCTGTATCAATTGAGAACATTACCCCGGAAGTGGCTAGGTCCGATCGCACCATTTTTTGTACGCCAATATAGCATTAGTCAAGGTGGTTAGGACGCAGCTTTGAGAACAGAATCCATGGCATCATGGAGAGAATCAAACTGCTCAATACAATGGCGAATGCGGGCTTTCAACCACGACCAACATTTCTCTATCTTGTTGAGGTCTGGCGAATAAGGTGGTAGATAGAGTAAACGGCATTGAGCTGCCTCCACCAGTTCAGCAATCCGCCCCCCTTTATGAAACGTTGCATTGTCCAATACTAGAGTCTGACCTGGCTTCAATGTTGGAATTAAGATGAACTCCAACCACAACTCAAACACTGTCCGATTACAACAACCCTCAAAGCTAAAGGGGGCTAAGAGTTGTTGATGACACCATGGGGCCATATAGCTCACCCTGCCCTGCCTCTTCCCTGATTTGAGGGCATGGAAGCGTTTTCCTTCCTCGCAGTAACCATAAGGGTAATCCGAGTCCTGACTATTCATGCCGGCTTCATCGAGGTAGACCACTTCTTCCGGCTCCATCTGTTCAATCTGAGCCATAAACTCCTCTCGCTGTTGCTCATCACGTTCTTGGTAGCCGTAAGTTTTTTTTCTGGTGAAGCCAATTTTCTTCAAGGCTCTGGATATGGTGCGAGGAGAGATGTCGTCATCCCAAAGTTCAGCCATTTGAGCGGAGGTTTTGTGGCCATGCTCTTGGGCAAAAGCCTTGAATTTATGCCAGTCGGTAATTTTGTGGTTATTGCCAGGTCGGTGATGAGGTTTAGGGAGGAAGTCTCCGGTCTGTGCTTTTCTTTGCAGCCAGAGATTAATGGTGTTCCGGCTGACATGGAAAACTTGACTGGCTTCTGTTTTGGGCATACCGTCTAGTTCAATGGCATCAATAACTTTTTGTCTGAGGTCGTAACTATAGGGGGCTGGCATTTTTGGTCTTCTTAGTCATCTCGTCCTCTCCATTATACGTCCTAAGTGTTCTGTCTTGTGCTATAATCGGACAGTGTTTTAGTTGTGGTTGGAGTTCATCTTAATTCCAGCAT
>NZ_JAXQGA010000071.1:0-1277 GCF_034438075.1 Acetobacterium sp. K1/6
TATAATGTTCACAAATAGTTGGACACAAAATCCAGAAAATAAGATAAACTATACACATGAGTAAAAAACGACGAACCTGGACCCCTGAGGAAAAAGCAACCATCGTACTGGAAATCCTCAGAGAAGAAAATACGTTAGCTGAGATCGCAAAAAAGCATGAAGTATCTCAGCAATTGTTAAGCCGTTGGAAAACCGAATTTATCGCCAATATGTCAGCCGTCTTCAATAAGAAAAATGAAGATGTGGACAAACTCAAACAGGAGCATGAAGATGAAAAGGAGCTGCTCGTAAAGAAAATAGGCGAATTAACACTGGATGTCGATTGGCTTAAAAAAAAACAAATTCAAATCTCTCAAATGAAGAAAAAAGAGCGTTAATTGATTGGAAGCACCCTTCCTTAACCATAAAAAAACAGTGTCAACTTCTGATGCTATCGCGATCGACAGCTTATCATGTACCTGTAGATGTTTCGCCATCCAGGGATGAAATCAATATTAAAAATGCCATTGATCGTATTCATTACGAGGAACCTGCCTTTGGCGTCAGACGAATCCGGAATGAACTGCATAAACAGGGTTTTCATAACGTGGGCAGACGTCTTGTCAGACGTTATATGATGGAAATGGATATTGTCTGTTTCTATCCCGGTCCTAATCTGAGTAAGCGGGCCAAAGCTGCAAAAACCTATCCCTACCTGCTGAGAAATCTGGAAATTGACCGACCGAATCAGGTGTGGTCCATTGATATTACTTATATTGGAACTCCAAATGGATTTGTGTATTTAACCGCTATCATTGACTGGTATTCCCGCTATATTGTG
Source organism: Acetobacterium sp. K1/6 (assembly GCF_034438075.1). NCBI lineage: Bacteria > Bacillati > Bacillota > Clostridia > Eubacteriales > Eubacteriaceae > Acetobacterium > Acetobacterium sp. K1/6. The sequence continues at coordinate 821 of NZ_JAXQGA010000071.1, forward strand.
GGATACACCATCAGCAACACCCTGCAAACCGATATGGTCACCCGTGTTATAAAAAATGCCGTTGAAAACTATGGCGCACCTGAGATTATTAACAGTGACCAGGGCAGTCAGTTTACGTCAAATGCCTATATTGACCTGATTAAAAGCTTCAAAACAACTAAAATCAGCATGGATGGTAAAGGCCGTGCTACCGACAATATTGCCATTGAACGGTTTTTCCGATCATATAAATGGGAACGCCTGTATTTGCTGTACCCGGAAACCGTTACTGAAGTGAAAGCTATGACAAAGGAATACATCGCTAAATATAACCACAAGCGTGGTCACCAACGATTCGATTACAAAACACCGGCAGCTGTATTCTATGAAAATATGGCATTGGCTGCCTGATCAAAATGCGAAAGGAGATTTATCTAAATATTTCTGATTTCGTGTCTTGACAAGCGTGTACATTATA
>NZ_JAXQGA010000072.1:0-1220 GCF_034438075.1 Acetobacterium sp. K1/6
TGGATAGGCTATACTTAACTGGACAGATTTACTAAGGTCATATAAACTAAATCCATAAAATGAAGGAGAACCAATATGACCAGAAGAGAACGCCGAATTTTTACAGATGAATTTAAAAATCAGGTCGTCCAATTATATTTAAACGGAAAACCCAGACATGAAATTATTAAGGAGTATGAATTGTCAGCTTCAGCCTTTGATCGTTGGGTGAAACAGCATCAAAACTCCGGATCATTTAAAGAAAAAGACAACCGCAGTGATGAAGAAAACGAGTTAATCAAATTGCGCAAAGAAGTCCAACAATTAAAAATGGAAAACGACATCCTAAAGCAAGCAGCGCTGATCATAGGACGAAAGTAGAAGTCATCCAAGCGAATCAAGACAGATACTCGGTATCAGCAATGTGTAAAGTCCTAAAAATAACACGAAGCACCTATTATTATGAGTCTAAAACCCGAAAATCAGAAGATGAAAAAAAACTGAAACAGGATATTACCGACATTTTCAAGGCTAGCAGGCGTAATTATGGCACGCGTAAAATCAAAAAAGAACTGGAAAAGAAAAAACAGATTGTATCACGCCGACGGATTGGCCGAATAATGAAAGAACTGGGCCTGGTATCGACCTATACAATCGCTCAATTCAAAGTTCATAAAACACCGGTAAACAATGATAAAATCCAAAACGAAGTTAATCGCCAGTTTGATGACAGAGAGCAGCTGGAAGTAGTTGTCAGTGATCTTACCTATGTTCGTGTTGCCGGAAAATGGAATTATGTATGTATTCTTCTGGATTTATACAATCGCGAAATTATTGGTTACAGCGCAGGCGCGCAAAAAGATGCCATGCTTGTTTATCAGGCTTTTGCAACGGTCAAATACAGACTGGATAAGATATCAATCTTCCATACGGATCGTGGAAATGAATTTAAAAACAATATTATTGATGGGATCATCGATACGTTTAATATCAGACGTTCATTGAGTCAAAAAGGTTGTCCGTATGACAATGCCGTTGCTGAAGCTACCTTTAAAGTTTTTAAAACTGAATTTGTGTATCCGAATACGTTTGACTCCCTGGAACAGCTAAAACTGGAATTGTTTGATTATATTCATTGGTATAATCACATCCGAATTCATTCGTCTCTTGATTATATGACGCCGATTGAATTCAAAACAGCAGACCTTAAAAAAGTTGTCTGAAAAAGTGTTGACAATCCA
>NZ_JAXQGA010000073.1:0-1141 GCF_034438075.1 Acetobacterium sp. K1/6
GTTCGTCGTTTTCTACTCATGTGTATAGTTTATCTTATTTTCTGGATTTTGTGTCCAACTATTTGTGGACATTATAATTTATGCTACTGGAAAAATCATGAAAAAATTCTGTCGGCCTAACGATATTGCCGCCCGTTGGGGTGGTGATGAGTTTGTACTGTTGTTGCCCAACACCGATGAGGTAGTTACTGCAAAAATCGTCGAACGTATGAATCAGGCTGTGGCCTTGGCACCGGTAGATCACGGTGTGCTTTCTATTGCCTTTGGCTGGGATACTAAAAAAAACCTGTCCGAAGATATGATGGTGGTCTTCAAAAATGCGGAAAACCAGATGTATAAGCACAAACTACTGCTCAAACCTCAGGTTCGGGATGATACCATTCGCGCGATCATGGCGTCTCTGTATGCCAAAAGCGGGTTTGAAAAAACCCATGGTTACAATATCAGCCAGTATGCCCGAAGGATCGGTGAGGAACTGCATTTAAGCAGTCGGGAAATGGAGACCCTGAACTGGGCATCGCTGCTCCATGACATTGGCAAGGTTACCCTTAATCCGGACGTTTTAAACAAAAAGGGAGACTTGACTGCTGATGAGTGGGTGACCGTTAAACGACATCCCGAAATCGGTTACCATATTACCAACACCTCACCAGATATGGCTGAGATTGCCTTGGCAATTTTGGGTCACCATGAATGGTGGGATGGTAGTGGTTATCCCAAGGGGCTATCGGGAAAAAAAATACCCCTTCAATCACGAATTATCGGGATTGCCGAGGCCTATGATACGATGGTTACGGACCGCCCCTATCAGTTGGCAATGGATAAAAGCCAGGCAGTTTGCGCCATCGTTAACGGTTCCGGCACTCAATTTGATCCGGAAATTGCTGCTATATTTATAAATTGGGTGATGAATGATCATTAAATAAAGAACTAAGACTTAATGAGGAACCTTCTATCTCAGTAACTGGTTACACTGCCTGGATAACGGTTTTCCGACTACAAACTGTTATTTTAATAAAAATATTGTTTAAAAATTTAAGTCTGGAGAAATTAATGAATGAAATTATATAATGTCCACAAATAGTTGGACACAAAATCCAGAAAATAAGATAAACTATACACATGAGTAGAAAACGACGAA
>NZ_JAXQGA010000074.1:0-1131 GCF_034438075.1 Acetobacterium sp. K1/6
AATGGCAAAGTCAAAATTTGAAAGAAATAAGCCCCATGTAAATGTTGGAACAATTGGTCACGTCGATCATGGTAAAACAACATTAACAGCGGCAATCACATCTGTACTTAATAAGCGATTTGGAACAGGGGAAGCCGTTGCATTTGAAAACATCGATAAAGCCCCAGAAGAAAGAGAACGTGGGATCACGATTTCAACCGCTCACGTAGAATATGAAACAGCAGTACGTCACTATGCTCACGTTGACTGCCCGGGCCATGCCGATTATGTTAAGAACATGATTACCGGTGCTGCTCAAATGGACGGCGCGATCCTGGTTGTTAGCGCTGCCGATGGTCCAATGCCACAGACCCGTGAACATATCCTGTTAAGCCGTCAGGTAGGCGTACCATACATCGTTGTTTTCTTAAACAAAGTCGATATGGTCGATGACGAAGAATTACTGGAATTAGTTGAAATGGAAGTGCGTGAACTGCTTGACGAATATGAATTCCCAGGCGACGATACACCAATCATTGCCGGATCGGCCTTAAAAGGTCTGGAAGATCCCGATGGCCCATGGGGTGACAAGATTGTTGAACTGATGACTGCTGTTGACGAATGGATTCCTGATCCTGTTCGTGATACTGAAAAACCATTCCTGATGCCAGTCGAAGATGTTTTCTCAATCACCGGCCGTGGTACCGTCGCAACTGGACGGATCGAACGTGGGATTGTTAAAGTCGGTGAAGAAGTTGAAATTGTCGGTATTCACGATGTTCGCAAAACAGTCGTAACCGGAATCGAAATGTTCCGTAAATTACTGGACGAAGGACGATCAGGGGATAACGTTGGGGCATTACTGCGTGGTGTTGACCGAACTCAAATCGAACGTGGACAGGTACTGGCTAAGCCCGGTTCCATCAAACCACATACCCACTATATGTCAGAAGTATATGTCTTAACCAAAGAAGAAGGCGGACGTCATACCCCATTCTTTGACGGCTATCGACCACAGTTCTACTTTAGAACAACGGATGTAACAGGTGTTATCAAATTACCAGAAGGTGTTGAAATGGTTATGCCAGGGGATAACGTGCAAATGGAAATCACCCTGATTACCCCAATCGCCATCGAAGAAGGTTTACGTTT
>NZ_JAXQGA010000075.1:0-1058 GCF_034438075.1 Acetobacterium sp. K1/6
TACCCGCAGCTTGTGGATAAGAACCATGAATTGGCTCAAATACCGAAGTGTGAACACCAATTGATGCTGCAGGCAACATTCCCATTGAGCCTGAAATTACACTCGCCTCATCGGTAAGAATATCTCCAAACATATTTTCGGTGACCATTACATCGAAACGTTTTGGCCAGGTGATTAACTGCATAGCCGCATTGTCAACAAACATGTATTCTACTTCAATTTCAGGAAATTCAGGCTCAATTCTTTGAGAAACTTCTCTCCACAATCTTGATGTAGCCAATACGTTTGCTTTATCAACAATGGTTAATTTTTTGCGGCGTTTGCCAGCGTATTCAAATCCCAAACGAACAATTCGTTCAATTTCATCTGCGGAGTACACGCATGTATCGTAAGCCGTTTGTCCATCTTCGGTACGTCCCTGCGGACGGCCAAAATAGATTCCTCCGGTTAGCTCACGAATGCACATAAAATCAGCACCATCAACCAATTCGGTTTTCAAAGGAGATTTATGAATCAGCGACTTAAACGTATTTACCGGACGAAGATTTGCATACAAACCCAATTTTTTTCGCATAGCCAGCAAACCTTGCTCAGGACGAACTTTTGCAGATGGATCGTTATCGAACCGGGGATGCCCAATGGCGCCAAATAAAACGGCATCCGAATTCATACACAATTCGTGTGTTTCATCAGGATAAGGGTTACCAACTTCATCAATGGCTACAGCTCCTACCAAAGCTTCAGTGTATTCAAATTCGTGTCCAAATTTTTGAACAATTGCATCGGTAACTTTTCTTGCCTGTGCTACGATTTCCGGACCAATTCCGTCTCCGGCCAATACTGCTATTTTGTACTTCATTTTATAATAAGATCTTTAGATTAATAGTTTGTTAGATTTTAGTAATTAGTAACTAGTTTGATTTACATCTTGCTTATTTTCAATTTTTTAACCAACAATACTTTGTTCGTAAAACACACTAAAAATCAAACGCTTACAATAGCCTAACAAAGCATTGCATTTAAGAGTCTTCGAAAAATATATGCTATTAATTCATCAG
>NZ_JAXQGA010000076.1:0-1053 GCF_034438075.1 Acetobacterium sp. K1/6
ATCACATTTACATCGTACTGAAAAGGGGAACTGTCGGCATATCTAAGAAGCAGGAACGGAGAAATGCTAAGGTCTTTAACCATATTGATTGGAAACTTGTATCCGCCTGTTACCAATAATTGTCGGTTTAATTGGTAAGAACTTTGTTTATCGCCACTGGATTCGGATATTGAGTTGTTGAGTAGTTGAGGAACTGTGATGCCCAGTAATAGATTATTATAAGTGTAATAGACACCTAAGTTAGCCATAAACTCGGTGTTTTTGATGTTGTTGTTAAGCAAATAAGGATCGCTTGAGTTTGCTATAATTCCGGACATATCCATTCTGAAATCGGAAACTCCGGCAGAAATACCAAATCGAAGGTTGTGCTCGTCGGTGAATTTTAAACGGTACGAATAACTAAGTAATGCTTGTGTGTTACTAAAAATACCTACATCATCATTCGTCAGATTTAAGCCAGCACCATATTTCCCCTCCTTTAATGCAGCATCTGCTGTAAAAACATGGGTAACCTGACCACCATCAAAACTCATGAATTTTTGATTGCGGATAAGGTATGAATTGAATAATTTATTGGCCCCTGAAGCTGCCGGGTTGTATACAACCGGATTAATGTAATACTGATCAAGTAAAGGTACCTGTTGCGCTTTTACAGAAAAATCAGCAAAAGCTACTAGTGTTAAAATGAATGTTATAAGCTTTACTTGGATTCTCATAATATGGGTATATTCAGCTTAATTCTTGCCAAGAATGGATATCGTTCCTCTAATTGGGTTTATTTTTTCCTGGTTAAAATTGATTAGGTAGTAATAAGCACCATTGGGAAGAATCGATCCGTTATAGCTTCCTTTCCAATTATTTTGATAAGATTTGGCATGATAAATTTCCTGTCCGTAGATATTAAAAATGGATACCTCAGGAGCATTTAAATCCGATTCGTATTGAATCAGCCATTCGTCATTTATCCCGTCACCATTCGGAGTGAGTGCATTGCCGACAATTACCTTTTTACCATCCTCTAAATGTATTTCGGCTAGCTGACCTGCATCGGAA
>NZ_JAXQGA010000077.1:0-952 GCF_034438075.1 Acetobacterium sp. K1/6
TGTGAAAAAAAAAAACGTGTTGTCATGGTCAGGAATTGATCCTGCTATAATATTATCGTATCTGTCTTCCCACGCATTGTCCGATGAGTTTAAAATATCATTAGCCAAGAGTGATAATTGTAGTTTTTTCTCAAAAAACGAAGTGTTAAACCCCAGAGATAATTTATATGTTCTGTCATAATAAGTCATTAACTCTTCACTGTTGCTGCTGAATGAAAAGTTGGCGAAAACACTGGTTTTATCAGTAATGGAGTAGTCGTTATTCGTTTGAAAATACCACGATGCTTTTCTTATTTTTCGAGCTGTGTTTAAATATGGAATTTCCATCATTGGTTTTTCTCCACCTAAACTAATGGTGCTGGTGAATTTTTTTAGGGAGTAATTGTAATCTATGTTTGCCGAAAAATATTGAGCCTTATTAATGTTTACAGGTGTATATTTTACGATGTCTGGATTTGATTCGGAAGTAAGTGCGCTTAGTATTCGAGCGTTTTTCTCATATCTGTATCCTATATTTACTGAAATAACCCGAAATAGACCCAAAGTGAAATCGATATTGTGACTGAGGCTAGGTTTTATCTCAGGATTTCCAACACTATAGGAGAGAGAATCGAAATAGGTAATATCAGTACTCAATTCATTAAAATTGGGGCGATCAATTTTTTTAGCGTAGCTCAATGTCACATCCAGTTTCTCAGAGAATTTTCGATTCACCAATAACGTAGGAAACCAATTGCCATAAGTCGAATCCAATACGGTTTTTTCATCCGAACGAATGTCTGTATTGGTGTATTCAAAACGCAAACCTCCTTGCAGTTTGAATTGGTTAAAGTCTTTTTCTACCGTAAAATAGCTTGCCACTGTACCATCCTTAATTTGATCTTGTGTTTTGTAGTTTTCCTGATTTGAGTTTTGATTTATTTTTTTTTTTCAACCAGAAGACGGCATACGA